>CALNCD010000172.1 GCA_937874965.1 uncultured Erysipelotrichaceae bacterium
TTTCCTTATGGAAGGAAATCTTCAAGCTGATTTGGAAACATAAGAAAATGCTGATCACCTTGATCGTCTTCAATCTTATCGTTGCTTTAGGGGATGTGATTTTTCCGCTGATGAATCAGTATGCGATTAATGTAATCATCCCTGCAGGGGCTGATTCCAAGGCACTCTGGGGATTTATCGCAGTCTTTGCTCTATTGATCGTTATTGTTTCGATTGCCGTCTATGGCTTTATCCGTCAAGGCGGGAAGGTTGAAATGGCCTTTGCTTACGATGTACGGCAGAATGCATTCAAGAAGCTGCAGGAGCTTCCGTTCTCTTACTTTGACAAGACCCCTTCGGGCTGGATTATTGCCCGGATGACCAGTGATATTTCTCGCCTCTCTGAGATAGTCAGCTGGGGGATTGTCGATATTTTCTATGGTGTGGCAATGATGATTTTTATCAGCGTTATCATGTTCGTGACAAATTGGAAACTGGCTTTAATGGCCTTAGCAGTCGTTCCGGTGATGTTTGTAATCGCAAACTATTTCCAGAAGCGGATACTGATTAAGTACCGGGATGTCCGTAAGATTAATTCACAGATCACCGGTGCCTTTTCTGAAGGGATTTCTGGTGCCAAAACAACCAAGACGATGGTATTGGAAGATTATCACTATCATGAGTTTACGGACCTTACACGTTCAATGCGTCAGAAGTCCGTCAATGCGGCTTATTTCAACGCTGTCTTCTTTCCGATTATCCTGGCGTTAAGTTCAATCAGCAGTGCCTTGCTGCTCTGGCAGGGCGGGCAAGGCGTTCTGCTTGAAACGATACAGTTCGGAACACTGGTCATGTACCTGCAGTATGCCCGTCAGTTCTTTGACCCGGTCTTTATGATCTCGGGCTGGTTAGCTGAATTACAGATGGCTCAAGCGAGTGCAGAGCGCGTTCTTTCACTTCTGAATACAGAGAGTGAAATTACCGATACCCCTGAGGTGATTGAGAAATATGGTACGATTCTGAATCCAAAACCGGAAAATTATGAACCGATCATCGGGAATGTTGCATTCAAGGATATTGTTTTTCACTATAATCCGGATGAGCCAGTACTTAAGGATTTCAATCTGGAGATCAAGGCTGGCCAAAGCATCGCATTGGTCGGTGAAACGGGGAGCGGAAAAAGTACCATCGTTAATTTGCTTTGCCGATTCTATGAACCGATTTCTGGTGAGGTTCTGATTGATGGTGTCGACTATCGCAGTCGTTCCATCGGCTGGCTGCATTCCAAACTTGGCTATGTCCTGCAAGCCCCGCACCTGTTTTCGGGAACTGTCATGGAAAATATCCGTTTCGGTCGGCTGGATGCCAGTGATGAAGAAGTCATCGAGGCTGCCAAGACTGTGAATGCCTATGGCTTTATTTCCCAGCTTGAACAAGGGTTCAATACTGAGGTCGGTGAAGGAGGAGGCCGATTGTCAACGGGACAGAAGCAGCTGGTTTCATTTGCCCGTGCTGTTCTGGCTAATCCTTCCATCTTCGTGCTGGATGAAGCCACTTCCTCGATTGATACTGAAACTGAGCAGATTATCCAGCATGCAATTGATCATCTCATGGTGAATAAGACATCGTTTATCATCGCTCATCGTTTATCGACAATTGTGAATTGTGACCGGATTCTGGTCATACGCAAGGGTGAGATCGTGGAAGATGGAACCCACCATGAATTGTTGAGACAAAAAGGGTATTATTACCGCTTATATACGAATCAGTATCAAGAAGATTTACAGAATGAGGTTCTCAATCTCACTCAAGAGAATGGTTAGTCCATTCTCTTTTTATTCCTGGTTGAGTATGGTATGATAGTGAGTAGTTTGAAAGAGGTTTATCCATGAAATTAAAACACTGGCTGACCATTGGCGCGCTGATTATTCTTGATTTGGCAACGAAGCAATGGATTACACTGACCTATGATTACAATGTCGAATATTCGCTTATCAATGGTCTTGTATACATCCTGAATATTCATAATACCGGAGCAGCCTGGAGTATTCTGGAAGGCGGTATGCCGTTTTTTGTTGTTTCTGGAGCGGTTGTCAGCGCAGCAATTCTTTATATCCTGTATAAAAAAGTGTATATTACTGATTCAGTTTCCCGATGGGGGCTGGTTATTATCCTAGCAGGAACCTGGGGAAATCTTTACGATCGGATTGCTCTGGGGTATGTCCGTGATTTCATGGGTGTATTCATCGGCTCATATGCCTTCCCGATCTTTAACGTTGCTGATAGCTGTATTACGATCGGAGTTGCATTGATTATCATCCGTGTACTGTTTGAGAAAGAGGTGAAACATGACAAAGCTGTTGAAAGTAAATCGTGAGGAAAGCGGGCAGCGTCTAGATCATTACCTGGTGACGCAATGTCCTGAATTTTCTCGTTCGTATTTGCAGGGAATGATTGAACAGGGAAGTATCCGTGTCAATGGTGAACCAGCAAAAGCTAGAAGCAAGATCAAGAGTGATGATGTGGTGGAAATTCTGGATATTGAGCCTGTAGAGCTGGATATTAAACCTGTGGATTTGCAGTTGGACATTGTCTATGAAGACTCTGATTTGCTGGTCATCAATAAGCCTCAGGGACTGATTGTTCATCCGAGCGCATCCACGAAGGATCAGGTTACCTTGGTTTCAGGGTTATTGTATCATTGCCAGGATCGGATTGATAAAGATACATCCGGATTGCTTGTGGTAGCGAAAAATGAAAATGCCCATCATGAACTTTCCCGTCAGCTTAAGGATAAAACGATGAACAGATCCTATTATGCTTTGGTTTCAGGGGTGTTTAAACATGATTTTGCGAAAGTGGATGCACCGATCGGCCGCGATAGCACTGATCGGCAGAAAATGACGGTAACCCATAAGAATTCAAAAACTGCGGTTACGCATTTGAAGACGGTTGAAGCTTTCAAACACTATACCTTGTTGGAGTGTTCCTTGGAAACTGGACGAACACACCAGATCAGGGTTCACTTGAAATACATTGGATTTCCGATTGTCGGTGATCCAAAATATGCGGGTAAGAATGAATTCGGATTGACAGCACAATGCTTGCATGCGTTTAGGCTTGAACTGATTCATCCGACTACGCATCAACGCATGACCTTTACTGCTGATCTTCCCCATCAGTTCAAGGCAGTCCTTGCTGAGATCCGCGAAAGAGATGCACTAGAATAGGAGTTATTATGGACGAGAATTATCAAACTCAGGACAACCCGTTTTCTGGCAAGCAAAAGCAGTCCGTTCCTACCGTTTTCGGACTGACTCCCGTAAGCATCGGTGTGATTGCGATTACAGTCCTTGTCTTTGGATTGGGCCAGTATATGGTTTATCAGATGGGAATTGCCAGTGCGGAGACCTCAATTGTTCTGGGCGGCCTCTATCAGCCATTGATTGTTTATGGCCGTGCGTATTGGCTATTAGTAACCTCAGGATTTGTGCATATCGATATACTTCATGTCCTTTCCAACCTGTTTTCATTCTATATCCTGTCCCGCAGCATTGAACGTATGTATTCTCAATCCAAATACCTCGGGCTTATTCTTGTCTCTATCGTCGTGGGCAACTTATTCTCATTGGCCTTTAATCAACCCACGCTTTCGTATGGACTGAGCGGCGGGATTTTTGGAATGGTCGGTGCTTACAGCGTTTTCTTAGTGGAAACACAGCTGATACGCGTTCCAGCGATCCGCAATAATCTGATTTTTGTGCTCCTTTTGAATCTTGTTCTGGGAATCAGTGTTTCAAACATTAACCTGGTGGCTCATATCGGCGGATTTATTGCCGGCTGTTTCTTTGCGATTGCGTTCTCGACTCGATCCGATTGGAGCGGATTACGGCTGCACAGCCGGATTGCCGGTCTGCTTTTACTGGGAATCGTCGTGTTTCTGGTTCTCAGGGTTAATTCGGCAGACAGATACCTGGGCACGGATGCAATCGTTATTAAGACCTATTATAAGTTCCATCTTGATTTCTATGCAGACTACGTGCGCAACGTTTTGATGGGAGGAATCTGATGACGAAAATATTGTCATGGGATGAGTACTTCATGGGACTGGCGCATCTATCTGCAATGCGCTCGAAAGACCCGAACACGCAGGTGGGCGCCTGCATTGTCAATGCAAAGAAACGCGTTGTCGGTATAGGGTATAACGGTTTTCCCACGGGTGTGGATGATACGGAGTTTCCATGGAACAAAGAAGGAAATCTCTACGAGTCGAAGTACGCTTATGTTGTCCATGCGGAGTTGAATGCGATTTTAAATGCCAACGATAAATTGGATGGCTGTACATTGTATGTTTCATTGTTCCCTTGCAATGAATGCGCAAAGGCCATTATTCAATCGGGGATACGCCGTATTGTCTATGAAGATGATAAGTATGCTGAAAGTGAAGGTGTTCGGGCTTCGAAGCGAATGATGACAGCTGCCGGTCTAGAATTCGTACAGCTGAATGAACGGATCTCGATCCAAGTGAGTATCCATAAATAAGTCCGGTACGCAAAAGCCTCCTTTATCCTATTGTTCGTTATGAACGAAGTGATAAAGGAGGCTTTCATGTGAACATCGGTGAGCTGTTACTTGTCGAGAATTCGTGTGGAATTGATAAAATGCACTTTAGCTACTTTCTGGAGAGCTTCTTCTCCATAACGCTGAACGAATTCGCGGCCGAAGGAATCAACATGGGCACCGGCCCCTTTTGGGAAAACCGTGCTGTATGTCTCGCCCATCTGGTCCATGGTTTTCAGGAAGCCATACCGGGCTATAATAGAGGCACAAGCAACTGCAATGTATTTGTTTTCAGCCTTGGTTTCAAAATGCAGGTTTCGGATAATTTCCGGTTCCTGCTGGATGGCGGTATAGTACTTTGATTTTTCCATGAACTGATCAACGACACTGAAATCAGGCAGGCGTGTCTTATGGCTCAGGTTTACATAGGCTTTATTATGAAGTTTTGCCTTGATGGTATTCAGATTCTGAGTGGCGTGAACCTTATTGTAACGGACGTTATCGAGGATCAGCAATGAATAGGAAAGACGTTCCATTAAGAGGGGTGCCTGAGCCCGCATGGTGTCATCGGTCAATTGCTTTGAATCCATAATATTCAACGGGGTGAGCACAGGCATGTCTTCATCATTGACGATGCATGCACAGACCACAACCGGGCCAAAATAATCGCCGGTACCGACCTCGTCACTTCCGCCCATCGGCAGTTGAACAGAGGTTCGTTTAGGTTGATAAGGTGCTGCTAGTGCTGCAGCCCTTTTTCCGGAAAAAACGACTTTGTTTGATGTGTAAACCGTAATGGTACAGCCTTCAGTTTTGATCTGGAAGCGTGTGTAGGCAACATTGGTATTCTGCTGATTGGCAGGAAAAGCGCTCTGTAAAGAACGGATAGCAGCTTCATCAAGTTCCAGGGTAATTGTATTCATCATTGCTTCATTATATAATACTTTATCTGATTTGCATATCCTCACTAATTCGAGTAAAATAGAACCTGTTAGGAGACGCTTTATGACTTTATCGACCGATTGGAGTATTCTCGCAAATTCCTTATTGATTGTCTGTTTTATTCTTACGTTGATGTGGGGATACAAGAAAGGGATTCTGGCGATTGCGATGGGATTAATCAGTACGATTGCTGCATTTTTCGTTGCGCTTCTTTTTGCTGAACCCTTTGCGAAAGTATTCCCGCTCATGCGTGTCTCATCAGAGGCTTCTCATGATGTAACCAGTATACAGAATCTGCTCAGTTTGCGTTTCAACACAATGATCTGGTTGATTATTATCTTTATTGCTTTCAAACTCCTCTTTGTGATTATTAAACCGATAATCAGTATGATTACCAAAATACCTGTCGTCAAGCAAATAAACATTTTATCCGGGATGATTGTTTCTGTTGTTGTCTTCTATCTTTGGATTCTTTTGTTCTGTTTTTTGCTCAGTTTCCCGGTTTTCACCAATGGATCAGAATTCATCAGGACAACATGGCTTGGACCGATTCAGAATACCTCAACCCAGGTGTTCTCGTTTATGAAGACACCTTTTGAAGAAAACGAGCTCATTCAGAAAGCCCTCTCGGGTGAAACAATGAGTTATGATCAGCTGAATATTCTGAGTCAAATTCTAAAAGATAATGGAATATCCAATGAAGATATCATCGCATTTCTAAGCAGGTTGTCATGAGTGATTATCAGCAATTAGAACTGGATGTCATCAAGGAGAAGATTGCTGGGTTTGCTGCATTTTCATTGGGAAAAGAAACTGTCATGGCCATGACCCCCAATTTTTCAAAACTTACCGTCGAACGGGATCTTCAACGGGTGAAGCAAGCGTTAGGCGTTGTCGTGTTCAATGGCGGATTTTCGTTTTCAGGCATGAAGGATCTGAGACAGCCGTTAAGCAAAGCGGATAAGCAGGCCATCCTTTCTGTTCAGGAAATCGTTGATATCGGGCTATTCATCCGCGGTACTTTATTGATTCAATCTGAACTTCTGAAGCTGGAAGTTCCTCATGATTCTCTGGATGACCTGATTGAGAGTCTTGAGAGTGACATGAATCTGGCTGTTCAGATTGAACGTTGCTTTTCTCCCAATTATGAAGTGCTCGACAGTGCTTCTTCTTTATTGTCTTCATTGCGCCGGCAGCTGCGCGAGATGGATCAGCGGGTTTCAGTTCAGATGCAGAAGTTCCTCGAAGCGAATAAGGAAAGTCTTTCCCAGCAGGCGACAACTCAGCGTCATCAGCGGAATGTCGTGATGGTCAAGCCATCCGAGAAAAATAAAATAAGCGGTATGGTTCATGGTGCATCTTCAAGCGGGCAAACCATCTATATAGAACCAGACTTCATGATTCGTCTCAATAATGAACAACAGGCTCTGCAGCAAGCCATTGATGACGAAATTGAGCGCATCTGCATCGAACTGAGTGCGAGAATTTCTCAAGTTGCCTTTCAGTTATCAGCCAACCTAGAGACTGCCGCCTTGCTGGATTCGATTTTTGCGAAAGCAAAATGGGGATTTTCAAGGGATGGTGTCGTTGCAGAACTAAGTGATGATAGCCTGGAACTGGTTAAGGCCCGCCATCCCCTGATTGACCCGAAAACTGTAGTGGCAAATTCCTATCACCTCGTGCCGCCTTATCGGATGATTATAATTACCGGTCCAAATACCGGCGGGAAAAGTGTAGCCCTGAAAACAATGGGGCTTTTTACGCTCTTGACGCTTTGCGGCTGCCCGGTGATTGCTGAAAAGGCCACTGTGATGATGGTTGATCACGTTTTCGTTGATATCGGTGATCAGCAATCCATTACTCAATCCTTATCGACATTCTCCGGTCATCTGTCCCAGATTTCTAGAATTACAGCGCAGGCAACTTCGAAATCCCTGGTTCTTTTAGATGAACTTGGCGGGGGAACTGATCCGCAAGAAGGGGAGAGCCTGGCTATCGCAATTCTTGATTATCTGCGGCAGAAACGCAGTTATGTCATCGCAACAACGCATTACTCTGCGTTGAAATCATATGCGTCAAAGCACGCTGAAATTCTCTCCGCATCTGTTGGTTTTGATATTGAAACGCTTAAGCCGACCTATCGCTATTTGGAAAACCTGACAGGCTCTTCGTATGCGTTTGAGATTGCAGCGAAACTGAACGTAGATACATCGATTATCGAAGCGGCAAAGACAATTAAGGAAGAGAATCGCAGCGAACAAGACCGTCTGATTCAAACGTTGGAACAGCAGAAAACCCTGCTGAATCAAGAGCTTGAGGACGCGGAGATATTGAAACAGACGCTGGATGAACAGCGCATGCAGTTTGAGCGTGAACGCCGGCAGTTCCAGGATAGTCTTGAGAAACAGCGGGAAACTGTTGCAAGCGAAGGCAGAGCGTACCTTGAAAAAATGGAGCTGGAAGTGAAGAATATTCTTGAAACCTTGAAGCAAGCCCATAAACCGCATGAAATTCAGCAGCAAATGACGCGTTTCAATGCCTTGGAACCTGAAATCATGGATACGCGGACCATTGATGAAAGCCTGCAAGTCGGTGACAGTGTTCGCATCCTGAAATCACAGCAGATCGGCACCATTGAAAGCATTGAAAAGAACAAGGCCAGTGTCCATGTCGGGAATCTCTCCGTAAAAGTCAATCTGAAAGAACTTCAGAAAGTCAGTAAGCCAAAGTCGAAAAAAGCAAAGGTCCGATCTTTTTCAGTGACTGCGTTGTCTAAACCGAAACTGGAGTGCAATGTCATCGGCATGCATGTCGAGGAAGCGCTGCAAACAGTTGCTAAATATCTGGATGACTGCGTGATTCATCACCTTAACCAGGTGCGGATTGTTCATGGTCATGGTACAGGTGCGCTTCGGACGGCCATTCATGATCAGCTGCGTCACAATAAAAACGTCAAGAGTTTCCGCCTAGGCGGACAGGGTGAAGGAGGTGTAGGAGCCACAGTCGTGACTTTGAACGATGAATGAGAATGTACAGAATAAACTGAAGCTGCTTCCTAATGAACCTGGTTGTTACTTGATGAAAGACAAGCAAGGAACCATTATCTATGTGGGGAAGGCAAAGAACCTTAACAATCGGGTGCATTCTTATTTTAGAGGTGCTCATGATTATAAAACAACAAAGCTTGTCAGCAATATTCATGATTTTGAAACGATTGTAACAAAGACAGAAAAAGAATCCCTGATTCTGGAAATTAATCTGATTAAAAAGCATCGTCCTCGCTACAACATCATGTTCATGGATGATAAGAGCTACCCGTACTTGAAGCTGACCAAGGAGGCCTATCCCGTTCTTGTGGTTTCACGTGATAAAAAGCACTCGTCCAAGGCTGATTATTTTGGGCCATATACTGATGTCGGAGCAGCCCGTGCCATGGCAGAACTGTTGAATGATCTCTATCCGATTCGGAAATGCAAGACGATCCCTAAGAAAGTATGTCTGTACTATCATCTTAAGCAATGTCTAGGTCCGTGTGAATTCCAGGTGGATGACAGTGTTTATCCTGAAATGCGTAAGGAAATTGTCAAGGTTTTGCGCGGTGATGTCAGTGATCTTTTGAAACGGCTTGAAGGTGATATGAATCGTGCCAGTGAAGCATTGCGCTTTGAACTGGCCAGTAAATACCGGGATCAGATCAACGCGCTTAATCATATCGCAGACCGCCAGCAGGTGCAGTTCAAAGGCAAACAGTCCTTTGACTTATTTCATTATGCGATCTATCAGGGCTATATCGGGATCATCGGTTTCTTTGTCCGCGAGGGTCGCCTTCTGGAGCGTGAGATGAATGTCAGTCCATGCGTGGACGAACCGCTGGATGTCTTGGAGAGTTATATCATGCAGTATTATCAAAACCAGCCTATTCCTTCCAAAATCTTTGTTCCGGAAGGAATGGATATTGAATTAATGGCTTCAGTTCTGGAAAGCGATGTTCTGATTCCGGTTAAGGGTGAAAAGAAAAAACTCCTGGATCTGGCCGGGCACAATGCGCATAAGATTGTCAGTGATAAATTTGATCTGATGAAATTGGATCAGCATAATACGGACCAGGCGATGGGGCAGCTCAGGGAATTATTGAAACTGGAGAATCTGTACCGCATTGAACTGTTTGATAATTCTCACATCTCCGGGTCCTTTGCAGTTGCCGGATGTGTCGTCTTTGATGAGGGACGCCCGAATAAGAATCTGTATCGGCGCTATCGATTGCATCAAGGCAATAATGAGCAGCAATCCGCCGGAAATAAAATAGCCTACTT
>CALNCD010000173.1 GCA_937874965.1 uncultured Erysipelotrichaceae bacterium
TCTCTTCTTCGTTCTTAAGCCTTGGAAGTAAATTCCTGACAGACTCTGGTATATCTCCCTTTGAACGTTCCATCTCTTTGTGATAGCTTTGCGTTGAATCCAGCAACAGTAAAGTATGTCCAGTTGGGGCAGTGTCAATAACCACTATCTCATCATTTGATCGTTCTACTATATTAGCAAATGCACGAAAAACAGCTATTTCTTGTGTACATGGTGATTGTAGATCTTCCTTAATGTAATCCAAATCATCTTCGTTCATGGTTTCCCTTGCTTTTGCAAGTACTTCATTCTGGTATTTCAGTAACTCTTCATTCTCATCAATTTCACTCATGGTGATATTTTGATTTGAACCAAGAAATCCTCGTAAATGATTTGCTGGATCAGTCGTCGTTAGATGTACCTTTTCACCTCTCTCTGCTAATCCCAGTGCAATAGTACTCGCCATTGTCGTTTTTCCAACTCCCCCCTTTCCCATTGTAAAAATGATTCTTTTCTTTGATTCTTTTAGATTCTCAATAAGCTGATGAATATCTTTGGCACTGATTTCCTGATAATTAACCGAATCTACAATTTCGTCACTTATTAGTAGATTTCTAAGACTCTCTATCCCTGTAATATTATAAGAACGAAGCGGTATTTCAAATGAAGTAAGTGAATCCAAATGCTCTGGCATTTCACTCAATGCTTTTTGCTGCTTAAGAAACATTAAGTTCTCGATTTCGTCCACAGATTCACTGTCAAGTATACCGTTTACGATTAGCAATTGATTCAAAATTCCAAGTTCACTTAGTTCCTTTGATGCTCTATTCGCTTCTAAAAGTGGACTTGATTCCGGTCGAGTAACAAGTAAAATGGTCGTTTGATGTATGTCAGAAAGCGTTGCAACTGCATCCGAATACACTTGTTTGTTTTCCTCAAGTCCTGAAAGTTGCCCAAGGCATGAAGCTCCATGAGTACTCTCAGAAATAAAATTATCCCATGCGGAAGGTAATTGCAACATTCTAAGCGTATGTCCTGTCGGTGCAGTATCAAAGATAATATAATCAAACTTACTTATTTTTTCTTCATCAACAAGGTATTTGGTAAACTCGTTGAATGCCGCAATCTCCACTGTACATGAACCAGATAACTGCTCTTCCATGTTTCTTAGAACACTTTCAGGCAATTTTCCAATATATGGAGTGATAACTTGTTCTCTGTATTGCTGTGCTGCTAGAATTGGATCTAAGTTTGCTAACCATAGGTTATTAACCTTTTCAATCTTTGTCTCAGTATTAGTTAGTTCCATTTCAAACACATCTTGTAAATTACTCGCTGGATCAGTTGAGATTAGTAAAACTCTCTTTCCTTTATCCGCTAAAGTTACTGCTGTTGAACACGCAACTGATGTTTTACCAACACCACCTTTCCCCGTGAAAAATAAGAACTTTGTCAAGTTAACCATTTCAAGATCAAACTTCTCAAATGTGACTATTTTCCCCATTTAACAGCATCCATCTTTACAATCACATTTTGTAGACTGCCTAGCTTTCTTAGCTTTCATCAACACTTCAAATTCTTGGTCAGATAGATACTCTTTTGTCTTAACCACCTCTCCGTTAATCAATGTAATTGGTAATGACTCAGAGTCACTGTTTAGTAAATCACTCACCAATTTATTGGCGACAAATTTTTGTGGTTCACTTGTTAACTGATATCGACTTATATCTACACCCTCTTTAGTCAATCGGTCAACAACTCCCGCTACACGCAATAACTCTTTATCTACACTAGGTCCACATACTCCTGTCGAACAACACATCGCTGGGTCAAATATCTCAATTTTCATATTTTTATCTCCTATCAATTTTGACAACTCAATCATACCTCCGCATATAGATAATTGTCAATATAGATGATTATCTATATTGACAATTTATTTAATCGTACCAATCTTTTCCGAATACCTATTATGATTTCAAAATTCTCAATTCATCTGGAATGTCATTTCTTTGTGGCTTTGAGTTCTTATAAAACGTTAATGGTGTATGAATTTCTGTAAAAAAATCCAATAAGAAGTTTGTTATGAAATCTCTTTGAAGTTCTTGCATATCATGGTCATACTTACCTTCACAATTAATGTGTCCTTCTATATCGATATACAAGATACGATCTTGAAATTGAGATTGTTTGTTTGATTCAAATAAAAGTTGCATAATTTCTTGAGTTGCTTCTTCAAATCCTACTTCTTCTTTTACAAGGTAATATAATGCTATTGCTTGGTCCATAGTGTCCTCCTTCTATAACTCTATGTTTCTTCCTTGAATTCCGCAAGCCATTTTGCCAATAAACCCATTATCTGTTCAAAATTTGCGCAATATTTCAGCACGATTACGCATTCAATTTTAACTCTCAAATATTATGTCAACTCGCTCATTTTACTGGATTGAATTGAACATGATTTTATTCGTTTTTATACCTTGTCTACTAATTTATAAAATCTTATCTACTAAGGAATTGACCGTTAAACCATTCAAAAACCCGCTTAAATAGCGGGTTTACTGCATGTCTATTTGCGAGTTAAGAGAGTTATGCACTCAACATGCTTCGTCTGCGGAAACATATCCACTGGCTGCACTTCTTCCACCCGGAATCCACCATCGACTAATAACCGCACATCTCTGGCTAATGTTGCCGGATCACATGAAACATAGACCAGTGTTCGAGGTTTCATGGCAATAATCGCATCCAAGGTTTCTCTGTCGCACCCTTTTCTAGGCGGGTCCACCACTATCACATCAATCGTTTGCTTGGCTTCCGCAAAATGCTGTGCACCTTTTCTGGCATCAGCACAGATGAATTCGATATTCTCAAGTCCATTGCGTTTCGCATTGTTCCGCGCATCCTCAATGGCTTCCGGGACTACTTCAATGCCGATGACTTTAGCCCCTGTTTGCTTGGCTATCGTGCTTCCGATGGTTCCTATGCCGCAATAGAGATCAAGCACCGTATCTTCTGGTTTGATCTGGGCGTAATCGATGGCGGTCTGATAGAGGATTTCAGTCTGGATCGGATTGATCTGATAGAAGGAATGCATGGAAATCTGGTAGGTTAATCCCAAAAGCACATCTTCAATGAATTCTTCACCATAGACCACGGCCGTATCCCGGGTTAACAAAGTATTCCCCTCTTCAGTATTGAAACAAAGCTGGATACTGGTCATCTCAGGAAATGTCTCCAGAATATCCTTCAATAGTATCTTTGGTATCTCGCAGCGTTTCCAAAGAACAAAAACCAGCATGAACTGCTTGGTTGCCATGGCTTCCCGCATCATCAGTGTACGTACCGGAAATTGCCTCATCAAATCTTTGAGTTTAGGCTTCAGGTAAGCATACAACCGATTCTGAACGTCACTTTGAATTTCGCAGACGTCCATATCAATGATATCGTGAGAGTTGACACGGTAGAACCCTGCTTTATAGGGATTATCCTGAAAAGGAATCATGACCTTATTGCGATAATTCCACGGCTTGTCCATTGCCTTTATCGGTTTCACATCAATTGTCATATCGGCATTGCGATAAAACATCCGCTTAACCAGTGTTTCCTTGAAACGGGCCTGCTCATTGCTGCTCATCTGCTGCAGCTGACACCCGCCGCATTGCGGAAACAGAGGACATCGGGGATGGACCCGTTCTGGTGATAAACTCAGGTATTCCAAAGGTTTCCCGTACCCGAAGTTCTTCTTCAGCAGCGTGACCACAAACTTGACCTGCTCCCCGATTAAAACATTCTTCAGAAAATAAGGAAAACTCCCCACTTTCACAACACCGAATCCCTCTCGAGTGATATCAATGCATTCCCCTGTAATGACTTCATTCTTCATTCCATTGCACCTTATAAAAAAGGGTGTGCTAACACCCTATTCTCCTGTCGTATCCACCGCCGGCGTTTCAGCCGCAGGCGGATTATCACGATCAATCACTTTTTGTCTTAATGCTTCAGCCTGAGCTGCATCAATCGGCACAGAAACTTCCTGTGTCTTAGGTTCTGCCATCAGCGACGACTTCACCAGAACGAAATAAATATAGTTTGCTCGTACTGTTCCATCCTTATCTTTCAGGATATCACTTGGATTGATATTGAAAACGTTGATTTCCAGATCATACTGATTCTTGCTGGTATCTGGATTGGCCGTAAAGTAATCCGCAACCGGCAATACCGCAATGACCTGATCGTAAACCCCCTGATAAACCACTGCATACTGATCGGCAGTGACTGTTTCAGAAGTCTTGATATTCACCCGCAATGTAGCAGACTGCAGATTGATTTCCACACTCTCAACATTCCCGATGGCTTTCACATTGGTCTTTATGGTCTCCATTTGAGCACTGCTGATGCTTGGATCAAGATCACCATAATAACGATTTCCAAACAAAGGAGTCCCTGTATTCAAGGCTGCCTTGATAGAAATCACACTTAAAACTAACGCAGGAATCAATACCAGAATACCTGCGACGATAAACACATACGTTGTCCAATGCCATTTTCCATCTTTGACCCGTTTGAGAAATGAGCCTTTCTTGGATGCATTGGTCTTTGCTTTAGCTGTTTGTTTTTGACTCACAATGACTCTCCTACCAGCCCATTATACCACTTTCTTCCAAAAGGTGACAACCATAATTCCGCGTCACTCCCCGTCTTGCTGCAGGTCCTGAATCAGATTCAGTCACCCTGGTTCGATCCTGTTGGATCGCCGCGAAATATGCAGGCTCAGACGATGCAACAAAACGGATGATTGTTCTTCACTTCAGAATCACCGGAAACAAAAAAAGTGAAACCCCGGTATTCCAGAGTTTCACCGAAGAACGATCACCTCAGTTGTTGGCAATGAGTTCAGCGTTCCTTCAATGCAGTTAGAACAAGGTCCGAGGTCATGGCCGGGTTTGCCTGTCCTTTCGAGACTTTCATAACCTGCCCCATGATAAACTTCACCGCCCTGTCTTTGCCGTTCTTGAAATCTTCAATGGCCTGCGGATTCTGATCCAGAACATCCTTGATCCACTGCTTGATCTGTTCAGGATCAGACTGCTGCTTCATGCCTTCAGTCGCAACAATTTCTTTCGGCTCACGGCCATCGACCATCTTCACGAAAACTTCCTTGGCTTGTTTGCCAGATATGTCGCCTGCTGTAATCATCGCGATGAAATCAGCAAAGTGTTCTGGACTGATTACACCTGCAAATCCTTTGGTTTCAAAGCGATCCACAACCGAAAGAACTTCACTGATCAGCCAGTTGGCAATGGTCTTGTACTCCGTGTTCAATGCAGCAATCGCGTCGAAGTAATCCGAAAGCTCTTTGTTGTTGACAATAATCATCGCATCATACTCTGATAGATGGTAGCCATTCAAATACCGTTGCAGCCGTTGATCCGCAAGTTCAGGCAAGGCTGCGATAATCCCTCTGACCCAATCCGGATCCAGCTGAATCGGAGGAATATTCGGTTCCGGGAAGTATTTGTAATCGACTGCCCCTTCCTTCTTACGCATCATTATCGTCGTCTGCTTGCTTTCATCAAAACGACGGGTGGCCTGTTCAACAGGAATATGCTGATCCAGCAATTCACTTTGCCGCTTGATTTCCTCTTCAATGGCCTTCTGGACATTTCCCAGGGAATTCAGATTCTTGACTTCGACCTTGGTGCCATAAACAGCACTTCCCTCAGGTTTCAGGGAAATATTGACATCACAGCGGAATGAACCTTCTTCCATCCTGACATCTGAAACACCCAGATACAGAAGGGTTCTTCGCAACTCAGAGATATAGGTCACTGCTTCCTGCGCACTGCGCATATCCGGTTCTGACACGATTTCCACCAGCGGTGTTCCGGCCCGGTTGAAATCAATCCGGGTAATATTGCCCACGTGGAACTGCTTCGCGGTATCTTCTTCCATATGAAGACGGTTGATGCCGATGCGCTTTGTCTTTCCATCCACGACAATGTCCAGATGACCATGACTGCCGATCGGATGAAACTGCTGGGTAATCTGAAAGCCTTTCGGCAAGTCGGAG
>CALNCD010000174.1 GCA_937874965.1 uncultured Erysipelotrichaceae bacterium
ATTTCAACCATTGGCGTTGCTCTGGCCATGATCACCGAGAAAATTGAGCGGAGTGTCATTCAGCCAACAGAAGATGATATCAAGAAAATCCGTCTGGATATTATGGATAAGATGTTGGAAATGGGAGCACTCAAAGATACGGTTCAGATTTCAATCCAAGTTGATTCTCAGAAGAATATCCTGATTGCCAGTGCCCAAGGCACCAATCAAATGGAATCATCAGATGCCATGAATGAAATTCTCAGCGATGAGGCACTGATGGCGAAAGCGAAAGCATCGGTGATTTCTATGGACGGACAGGCTCGGGTAATTGTGAAAAATGAAGCCTTTGCGGGAATTGACGT
The DNA here is from genome assembly GCA_937874965.1 of uncultured Erysipelotrichaceae bacterium. GTDB lineage: Bacteria > Bacillota_I > Bacilli_A > Erysipelotrichales > Erysipelotrichaceae > CALNCD01. Next base: position 345 of record CALNCD010000174.1, read on the forward strand.
GATTCAGAAGAATACTAGATTATTTGGTTTGGTGAAGAGCAAGAAGCAGTTTGGCGTTATTGTCGGACTGGATGGAACAGTGAAATTCCGTCGTAAGGAAGGCCGTATTTTCTATGGACAGCAAGGGCAAAGCTTGAAGCACCTCACAGAACTTCTGGATGCCTATTCCAACTACTCGGATGCTGGACAGACAATACCGGAGATTATCGCATTTGCGAAACATCGGGTATTCAATTATTCTGGTTTGATGAATGCGAAACAGGTATTGGAAATCTTTGCGATTGATATGGAGGGAATTGACCATGATGAAAGTGTTATTTTCTTGGTTACCCGACGCGGATGATGAGCGACTAAATGACTTCTTTCTTTGCTTGGATTTAGCGTCGCATAGGAATGAGTGTGATGCATTGAAAAAGACAGTTGCTTCTATCCGCGAGCGATGTCTTTCTCAAGATTTGCAGCAGCTTTCAATTATTGAGAAAGAATTACCGTTTTCCCAGCATGCTTTTCTGGAAAGCAGCAAGGGGTATTCCAGTGTAACCATCAATACACGATGGCTCAATGAGTACCAAGAATATATGAGTGCAAATCAGGCACGAATGGTTCATTTCAGTCATGAGCAGTATCACTATTATGAACAATGCTTGCCAGCTATGTTTTACTATTCAAATGAGAAGCGAATCAAACGTCGCATACTTGCGGAAGCCGGGGCAAAACTGTATTCTCAGTACGAAGCTGGCTTACCGTATTATCCTAGTTTGTATGACTTTGCAATTGGTTTAAAACAAAAAAATTATACTGAACATGAACTTACACAGTATTTGGAGGAAAAATATCATGCGATTTATCACGAGTCTTCACGAAAAGAAAATGAATTTGGTGGTCAGTCTGCCGGTGAATTCCATTGAGTTTGCCAGAGCAAGTTGGGAACATGGCGCTGATGCCGTTAAAATGCATCTGAATGTTCATCATCATGCCAGTGACAATCATTTCGGAACATTACAGCAGGAATGGGGGTTTGTCGAGCAGCTTCTTGAAGAATGCCCAGTACCTGTCGGCGTTGTTGTCGGGGGTTCCCCTGATGCTGTCGATGCTGATTTTGCGAATATTCTGCATCAGAAATTTGATTTTTTGTCACTGTATTGCCATGATGCAACTTCATCCATTCTGAATCAGGATAAGATTACACGGATGTTAGCTTGTAACTATACCTATAGTCTGGATGAAATTTCAATGTTTGAAAAGATAGGTGCAGAAATCTTGGAGGTCAGTATTGTTGATCCGGAAAAATATGGTGAGCCGTTGACTGCACGCGATATTATCCATTATCAACAAGTTATTCAGTCCGTATCATTACCGACCCTATTGCCGACACAGAAAAAAATAAAACCTTCCGAAGTCCAGCTGCTCAATGATATCGGCTTCGATGCTGTCATGATTGGTGCAGTGGTCACGGGGCAGGAAATCAATGGATTCACTGAACAGGTCCAATGCTTTCGCAAAGCGATTGATGCCTTGGTATGAGTAAACGCATTTTCATTCTTCCCCTTGACAATCGTCCCTGCCATTATGATTATCTCATTCAAAGCACTAAGGAAGTCCCTGACTGGTCGATAGAACTTCCGAAACGGTCATGGATGGGGACGCTAGAAAAACCGGCTGAATTGGACAAAATAACAGCGTATCTCTTCGAACAAATCAAAACAATCGATGTCTTGATTATTTCGATGGATTGTTGGGTATTCGGTGGATTGGTTCAAGCCCGGAGCGTATCTTCAGGTACGCTGAACCAAGCGTTAGAGAGAATGAAGCTGATTCGTGAATTGAAACAGATTAATCCTAAGGTCGTTATCAATGTTTATTCGGTTATTATGCGACTTACTGTAACCACACGATCTTCAGCTGATTTAACATCCTGGGAGCAGGTTTTTCAGTACTCGCAATTGGCTCATCGTTCTCAAGTGGACAAGGCGTACCTTGCTGATTTCGCGGAGATAAAAGAGAACTTGGATCCAGAAATTCTTCGAGACTATCTTTGCGTTCGTGAGCGCAATCATGCTGTGAACAGGAAGTGTATTGACTTGCTTGCTTCCAATGCGATTGATTTCTGTGTGTTTACTCAAGAAGACACCGCCGAATTCGGCCTGCACAGGCAAGAGCAGGCGGCACTGGTCGAACAGTTATCTTCAGCTGGTTTAAGTGCTCGTTCAATGATGAAAAACGGTGCTGATGAAATGGCGGCTTTATTCCTGGCTCGTGTGCTCTCCAAAGGGAAGTTTTCAATCCAGATCGCTGATCGGTATATTCCTCAGGGCTATGTATCTCTCTATGAAGATAGTCCAGTTCTGGAAAATCTGAAGAAGAGTTTAGACTTTGCAGGTATTGCTGTTGATGAACAAGCAAAGACGGTTTTGATGATTCCGCCTGTTGATGGCACCAGAAGAGATCTTTGTTTCGAAGAGTTGCCAGCGTTCGAATTCACAGAAGAGCAAGAAAGATACTATGATTCGTTCAAGGGGAAAGCGATTGCCCTGTGTGATCTAAACACTAGCAATGGCGGTGATCTTCGTGTTCTAGCTTACCTAGATGATAAGAACATGTTTAATGATTTAATCGGCTATAGTGCTTGGAATACGGCGAGTAATACGATCGGAACATTGGTCCTGGATTTGGTGATTCATCAGTTCTATCGGTGTTCCTTGGAGTATCTGCGTGTTCGGATGATTGATGATGCTATTTATCAAGGAAATGTCAGACGAGTGTTTAATCAGAGAATGATGGACAGGGGAATTGATATCTGGGGAAACTGCAAAGGTGAAAAAGTGAATATAACCTTGCAATCGCTCCTGGATGATGCAGTTGCTGAAGTTCCGTTTATCCAAGGAAACTATCGGTACCGATTGCCTTGGAACCGTTCTTTTGAACTAGAAGTAGAGGTCGTAAAATGAAAGCAGCAGATGTCATTGTTGTTGGAGGAGGAAGTGCAGGTGTCATGGCTGCACTAGCGAGTGCCCGGACTGGTGCCCGGACAATCTTGGTTGAGAAGTCCAGTTTTCTGGGAGGTACCAATACGCTATCCTTGGTTGGTCCGCTCGTCCCGTTCTTAGGAAAAGACAGGCAGCGCATTGTGGGAGGTATCCCTCATGAAGTGATTGAAACGTTGCGTGTAAACAAGGATAGTTTTGGTCATATCAGCGATCCGATTGGATTTTCAAGTTCACTGACACCTGTGAATTTCACAGCTCTTAAACTCGAATTAGCAAGACAAGCAGCAAAGCAGGATCATCTTGATGTTCTTTTCGAGACTTCTTTTCTGTCTGCTTCTGAGAAGGATGGTTACCTGACATCCATACAGGTTCTTTATCGGGATGGAACAGAAGATTGTCTGAAAGCAAAAGTTTTTATTGATGCCACTGGTGATGCTTTGCTCACTTCAAGTGTCAGTGACGAGGTCGAACTAGGCAGAGAAGCGGATCATAAGTGTCAACCAATGTCGATGATTTTTTCATTGGGCAACGTTGATCTCGAACGCGTTCGTGATGATGTTCAACATAACCCAAAGGATTTTGTATTGAGCGAGAATCTGGCTTCGGGCGAACGGATGGGCTATGTTGCTGTCTCGGGGTATTTCAATGCCGTATCTGCTTCTTCTGATTTTCCAATTGCACGGGATAGGCTATTGTTCTTTCAAGGATTAAATTCCAATGAAGTCTTTATGAATACAACGCGTCTTCTGAACTATAACAGCTTATCCAGTGACGATTTCAGTAAAGCAACCCAGGAAGCTATTCGCCAGGTGCATGACCTCCATGACTGGCTAAAGCGTGAAATAGATGCGTTCAAGAAGAGTACGATTCGAGAAATTGGAAAGCTGGGAATCCGTGAATCACGGCGAATTATCGGACGTAAGCGACTTGAAACAACGGACATCATGCATGGATTAAAACAACAGCATCCCATTGCCATCGGATCCTATCCGATTGATATCCACTCTCCTGATGGTTCAAGTATGAATGAAGAAACGAATCGGGTATACAATGATTATGAAATCGATGTAGCAATGACCCAACTGAAATCCATTCATAATCTTATGGTAGCCGGACGTATTATCAGTGCGACTCATGAGGCCAGTGCCTCGAGCCGTGTCAGTGCTACGTGTATGGCCGTTGGACAATCTGTTGGAATTATCGCTGCAGTTACCGCCTTGGATGAAAGGTTGCCGGATGTCGCTAAGGTCGATTATTCGAGATTCAGAAAGATAAGTGACCGATTTGGGGCCATTGTATCCCTTGAACAACGCGTTCCCTTAAAATAAAGGGTTGGAGAATATAAAAAGCCTGCTGAGAATGGAACTTATCCGGTTCCGATTACATCAGCAGGCATTTATTGAATTGCGGTGTTAGTGCTGCTCGATTTTCTCAACAGCTTCAAAGGCAGATTTCATTTCAGATTGTGTAGAGAAGAGTTTAACTTTACCAGCAGCCTTAGCCTGATTGATTAAAGTTCCGGCGCCGCCGATACACCCTCCTGGACATGCCATACCTTCTAAAAGGTAACCAGGGAACTTCCCTGCTTTCGCAAGCATCAGCATCTTCTTGCAGTTGGCTAGGCTCTCTGCTTTTTCAACCTTAATATCTTTATTAGGATCCAGTTGCTGGATACAATGATTCACCGCAGCCAGAACACCACCGCTCACTGCAAATCCACGTCCATCCAAGGAAGCATCATTGAGAACCATATCGGTGGTCAATGTGGAAAGATCGATATCTCTGGCTTCGAACATCGCATTCGTTTCTTCAAAGGTCAGCACATAGTCTACATATTCGGGTACATTGTGATGAGCAGCTTCCAGCTTTTTCGCAGAACATGGCCCGATAAAAACCACCTTTGTTTCAGGGTTGCGTGAACGGACAATCTTTGCGGCCTCAATCATCGGTGAATATGCATTGGAGACGTACTCAGGATGATCTTTCAATTCCTGAAAGGCCAACGTCTTGTAGGCCGGGCAGCAGGAGGTAATCATGTACGGTTGTTTTTCCGGAACATTTTCGACATATTCTTTTGCTTCTTCAACGGCGGTGATGTCAGCTCCTAATGCAACTTCCTTGATATCGCTGAATCCAAGTTTATATAGACCGACCAGCACTTGTTCAGGTTTGACTTTATCGCCGAATTGACCGACAAAGGCAGGAGCGATGATAGCGGAAATATGCTGGTTGTTTTTGAGTTCATTGGAAAGCTGATAGATTTCAGAGTGATCCATGATCGCACCGAACGGACAGCTGACCATGCACATTCCGCATGCCACGCATTTATCAGAGACAATCACAGCACGATCGTGTTCATCCTTGGTGAAGGCATTCACGCCACAGGCAGCGTTGCAGGGGCGTTCGTTTTTATTGATTGATCCATAAGGACAGACATCATAGCACTTTCCGCATTTGATGCACTTGGTTTGGTCGATGAAACTGTGTCCGTTCTCAAAGAATGTTGCACCAACCGGGCAAACTGAAACGCACGGATGAGCGAGACAGCCATGACATGAATTTGAAACGAAATAACTCTTTTCCGGACAGGCTTCACACGCCGATGGGATGACTGACATTAATTCTTTGCTGACCACCTTGGTTTTCAAAGCATCCAGGTCGACATGCTGTTTGTAGTCTGAACTTGTTTCATCATCGAGATCAATATTCATAGCCATACGGACACGGGAGCGGATAATGCGTTTTTCCCGGTCAATTGATTCTCGATAGGTTGGGGTGTCCCCCGTAATAATTTCATGAGGAATCTGATCAATCTCATCGATTGTCCAATCCTCGAAAGCCGCTTTTGCGACGTGTTTGAATACTTCTCGACGCAAAAAGGTAATCGGTGTACTTAAACCTCTCATACTCATATAGATGATCTCCCTACTTTAGCACCTTTATTATGACAAAGATTTACTGTATTTTCTAGAGGTAGAGTTTGTTAACCAGGCCTAAAGTTTCACAGATTCAAGGGAAATCAAGGAATCAGTGGTGATCCTTGTGATAAAACACTGCAGTTATCCGTTCAAGACAGATCATATTGCTTGACGAAGCCAAGGAAATCCTTGGCTTCAAAGGCAGTAGTTGCCTGCAATGGCGCAGGGTCGAGGAAGGCGGGCATTATCAAAGCAGTCAGTCTTTCCGCCGGCTGCACCAGTAAACGAAGGAAGCGGATAAATTCATCTGTAGCTTATGATGCAAAGCAATTGATGGTTGGTTGCTTATTTCAATCTGTGAATAGGGAACCTGTCCTCGATCAAGATAGTGCTTGATGGCATGGCGAACAAATGCAGTGGCAAATCCCTTTTTTCGATAGCTTTCAAAGATCTCGAGCATTCCCATTGATCCCTCTTCATGTTCACCAATGAACCCTACGAGGCTGTTATCGAGGTAACCGCCTTGAATCTTGCCTAAGTGAAGGCGCTCTTCCAGATACTCAGGCGATGTTGATTTGTAGTGTGCGGTAACGATGGCAAGATCAGAAGATTTCAGTGGCTTAAACGTTAAGGGTGTTGCGGCTTCCGTGACTGCCTGGAACGGATAATAGGCATTGTAGCAGGTCATATCAATCATCATCTGCAACGGTTCCATCAGTAACGCCAACCCTCGCTCCTGGTGAATCACCAGAAGTTCAGGTGATAACTGCAGTTCCAGAAAACGCCGGTACCCTTCATCAGAGTCGCTGCTGACCAGGTAGGTATACTGATGGCGATCACTCAGAATGACATAATGATCATCAGCGTCAACAAGCAGACATTCATCACGCTTGAGAAGTTCAATCATATCAATGTTCAGACAATAGTCTTTGTTAAGGTAATCCAATGCGAGATTTTTCATAGTGTTATTATAGGGGAAACTGATGAAGATAGCCAGTGGAAATGAACGGATAAAAGGCAGTGCCATGAGAGCCGTGCTTTGAAAACTGCCTATTCTCCCTTTTAGAAAAGATTGTGGAGATGTGGAGAGAATCAGGGATTCACAAACCAGTGCTGATGGGATTGTATTGTTTCCGCTAAGAACCGGCAGCTATTTGTTTGTCCGCTTTGGCTATGACACGATGCAGATAGAACAGGAGTGATATCATGAGCCAGATCCAAAAAATTCTTGTCGGATTTGTTGGCCTGATCGTGTTGGGGGTGGTTCTCTTCCTCATCATTGTTTTACGCTTTGATTTTTGCCTTGAATCTTTCTGCATGGGAGGATACATATGGGTATTTCTTGTTGCTTGTCATAATGGCTGGTGCACTTGCTTTTGCAGAATGTGTCTTTGTGCCGTTGCGGAAAAGCAGAAACTTTGGCACAAAAAAACCTGTACGAAGACAGGTTAGTTCCGTGGACGGCGTGCTTTTTCTTTGCGGCCGTCTTTTTTGGGCTTGTATTTATCACTCGGTTTATTTTCTTTGCGAATGGCAGTGACAAAGATTGGTTTACCCTTAATGGTTGTATTAGCCAATGCAGCCAGGATTTCCTTTTCTTTGCCTTCTGGAATTTCAACGATTGTCGAGCGTTGTTCGATTTTGATCTTTCCGATTTCACGTCCGGAAATATTACAGGACTCTGCAATTGCACTGACGACATGAGCCGTACTGATTCCTTGCTTTTCGCCGACGGAGAGTACAATTTTGGAGAAGTGCTCATTTGAGCGGGAACGGCGTGAATCTTTGCCTTCTCCACGAGGTTCACGGACATCGCGGGTCGGATGATCTATAGGCCGGAAGCTGTTGTTCGCAATGTGTTTATTCAGGAGTGCACTGAGAACATCGTCGCTGGTGTAGCCCAAGAGTTCAAGTTTTTCCAGCGCTTCCTGGGTATACTTCGTCTGCTTGTCTTTCCAGCGTTGAATCAGGACAGAAAGCTGATCGATCATGATGCCTTGCAAATCATCCTTTGAAGGTAAAGGCAACCGTTCAATCGTGCATTTCGCTATGGTTTCAATCTGCTGAAGGGACCGGCGCTGGCGCGGTGTGTACAAGGTCATAGCCAGCCCGGCTTTGCCGGCCCGGCCAGTACGGCCGATACGGTGGACATAATATTCCAGTTCCTGAGGGATATCATAGTTGACAACAAGATCAACATTATCAACATCGATACCTCTGGCTGCGACATCAGTCGCAATCAAGACCGAAATTTTCTTGTCTTTGAACCGATCCATGACAGCACTGCGCATTTCCTGCTTCATATCACCATGCAGCGCTGCAGATGAATAATTGGCATTGTTCAGTTCAGTGGCCAGTTCATCAACCATTTTTTTGGTATTGCTGAAGATAATGGTGCTGGTCGGTGCATAGAGCTGCAAGAGCTGAACCAAAAGGGCTGCCTTGCTGTTCGGATTGACTTCATACGCGACTTGCCGGATGGTGCTGACCGTTAATGATGTCGTTTTGATTTTGATGATCTGCGGATCATTCTGGATTGTCTTGGTCAAGGCAAGAATCGGTTTTGCCATCGTTGCGGAGAAAAGAATCGTCTGGCGCTCTTCTGGAAGATATCCAAGGACTTCGATGATATCATCATAGAAGCCCATGTTCAGCATTTCATCGGCTTCGTCCAGAACCAGCATTTTTGTCTCATCGAACTTCAAGGTACGACGACGGATATGGTCCATCACCCGTCCAGGGGTACCGACAATGATATCCGCTCCGCGTTTAAGGTCCTTGATTTGCTTTTCGATGGACTCACCGCCATAGATGGCGACAATCCGAACGGATTCCATGTATTGAGCAAACTTACGGGCTTCACTGGCGACCTGTATCGCAAGTTCACGGGTTGGGCATAGAATAAGCGTCTGCGGCTTCCGGGATGGGTTTGCCATGGCCTTTTCCAGAATCGGCAGCATAAACGCCGCAGTTTTTCCGGTTCCAGTCTGGGATTGTCCGACCAGGTCAACACCTTCGAGGATCAGAGGAATTGCTCGTTCCTGTATTTCTGAGGGCTTTTCATAACCAATCGCGAGGATTGCGCGTTGGAGTTCACTTCTTAAGGGTAAATCACTAATTTCATAGGGTCTCACTTTCAATAACTTCAAGAGTATACCATTAATAAGATACAATGTCATGTATTTGGATAAAAACTCCGTGGTTTTCCCTGATTTCAACCTTGACATTCCAACAGAACGCGATAAAATAGAGTTAGCACTGTTAGTCAATGAGTGCTAACGGAGGAACTATGGCCAAGAAAAGACAATTTAAAACTGAATCAAAACAATTACTGAATCTGATGATTCATTCGATTTACACGAATAAGGAAATCTTTCTTCGGGAATTGATTTCCAATGCAAGCGATGCTTCCGACAAAGCCTATTTCAAGGCAATGGAAGAAAAGGATGGAACGTATTCACGCAGTGAAGCAGTCATTCGTATCAGTGCTGATAAAGAAACCCGGGTTCTTACGATCGCTGACCATGGCATCGGGATGAGCGAGAGTGAATTGGAAACCAATCTAGGGACGATTGCGAAAAGCGGTTCGAAGGCCTTCAAGGATGCTGTTGATGATGAAGAGATTGATATCATCGGGCAGTTCGGGGTTGGTTTCTATTCCGCGTTCATGGTATCTGATAAGATTGAGGTTATTTCCAGAGCATATGGCAGCGATGAAGCCTTTGCATTCAAGTCAAACGGGGTTGACGGGTATACCCTGGAAAGTGCAGAGCGTGCTGAATTCGGGACAACCATTAATTGTTACCTGCGTGAAGACAGCGACGATGCTGATTTCTCCGGTTTCCTTGAAAGCTATAAGATCAAGGAACTGGTGAAGACGTACTCGGATTATATTCGCTATCCGATTGTGATGAGTAATAGTGAGGGACAAGATGAAGTTCTCAATTCCATGGTGCCGTTATGGAAACGTTCCAAGAGTGAAGTGACGGCTGAGGAGCTGAATCAGTTCTACAAGGATAAATTTCATGATAGTGAGGATCCGGCTCGTGTCATCCGTTTGGAAGTGGAAGGCACAACATCGTTCCAGGCTTTGCTGTTTATTCCAAGCCATGTTCCATTTAATTTCTATACTCAGCAATATGAAGCAGGGTTGCAGCTGTATAGCCGTAATGTCTTCATTATGGAACATAACAAATCGTTGATAACAGATAGTTTCCGTTTTGTGCAGGGAATTGTTGATTCTCCGGATCTTAACCTGAATATTTCTCGGGAAATACTGCAGGAAGACCGCCAGCTTCAGGCAATTGCCAGCCGTATAGAGAAGAAGATCAAATCAGAGCTGGAAGTGATGCTGAAGAATGAACGTGATTCCTATGAAAAGTTCTGGGCGAATTTCGGTCTGCAGATCAAGTTCGGTCTCTACAGCAGCTACGGCATGCAGAAGGAACTGTTGCAAGATCTGTTGATGTTTAATTCTTCCTATCAGGATAAACTGGTGACCTTGGCCGAATATGCAGAGAGAATGGAAGACGGTCAGGATGTCATTTATTTTGCCAGCGCGGATACTCTTGAAAAAGCCAAGAGCCTGCCGCAAAGCGAACGTGTCATTGCGAAAGGGTATGAAGTCTTGTACCTCAGCGATGATGTCGATGAGTTTGTTCTGCAGATACTGATGAACTACAAAGACAAGGCGTTCAAATCAGTCAATCAGGGGGACTTGAATCTTGAAAGTGATGAAGAGAAACAAGAACTCGAGGAAAAGACCACCCAAAGCAAGGATATGCTTGCTTCTATTAAGGAAAAGTTAACAGGCAAAGTCGATGATGTTCAGCTTTCCAGCCGCTTGGTCAGTTATCCGGTCTGCTTAACCAGCAAAGAAGGCGTATCGATTGAAATGGAGAAAGTTCTCAATCAGATGCCGGATAGCCAGAATCAGTTCAAAGCATCCAAGGTCCTGGAAATAAATCCTAATCATCCGTTGTATCTTGCTTTGAATCGGGTTGTTGAGGATCATCCGGAACGGATGGATGATTATGCCCAATTACTGTATGATCAGGCGTGCTTAATTGAAGGGCTGCCGATTGAAAACCCGATCGAGTTCTCAAAACGTTTGTCTGAAGTAATGGTTGAAGCCAGCCAGAACTAGCAAAATGAGCGTGTAGTCGCTTGTTATCCGAACCGGACCCTGAATCTGGGACAAAGATAAAACGGCCGGTTTTTTTCAGCGGATTGACAAGAAAAAACCATACTGCTTCTGGGGATCAACGGTATGGTCTAAGGTCGCGTGAAGAGTAATCATGATGAAGAACGCCTTTTCAGGCACTGATGCTCTAAAAAAGGAGGCAGTAGTTCATTCAACGATTGCGGGTCAGTTTTTCTGGCTTCTTTCTTAAGCTTTAACCCATGGCGTAAGCTGGGAGTTGTTGACGATATAACTGGTCTTTGCGAGATCTGCCAAGGGTGTATCCGAATAGGAGTCTGAGTAGAATTCATCAATTTCTGCATCAGGATCAAAGGCCATGAGCCGAACAACTTTTTCTTGACCATAGCAGTTCTCACCGTGATAGAGCCCGGTTTTAGGATCAACCTTGGATGCGATCAGGCGGATGCCCAGATCCTGGCAGATGGGCTGAAGCAGGAACTCGGGGGATGCTGAGATAATCAGGTCATCGGGCTGTTTCTGCTGGAGGTACCAGGGCTGAATGTCTTTTTTGTAGTGCTGCCAGAAAGCATTGACATTCTGCTCGATATTCGGAATCGCTTGGAAATAGCGTATAGGGTTTCATTTTTGCCTACCTT
>CALNCD010000175.1 GCA_937874965.1 uncultured Erysipelotrichaceae bacterium
AACTGCTGAACAATAAACATACATCTGCCTCCTTCACGAAAAGAGGTGAATCCGCTGATTCACCTGCTTCTAAGATGTCCTATTTGTCTTATGGATTGACTAAGACAGCGGTTGTAGCAACACCATTTTCGAGTCCTACTACATAGGCAGATTTTACAGCATCATGAAGAGCACTGATTGAGATAGTACCGGTAACTCCGGCAAAGTCTTTCGTTTCGTTTAATGCTGTCGTAACTGCAGCGGAATCCACTTTGCCAGCACGCTGGATTGCATCCATGGCTAACTTCGCCGCATCATATCCTAAAGCATTGAAAGCATTTGGATTTTCATTGTACTCAGTAGCATAAGCCTTGATGAAATCCTGCAAAGTTGTATTCTCGCCTAACGTTGAATAATGGGTTGAATAATACACATTGTTCAGTGAAGGAGCTGTCGCTAGTTCGACCAGTTTATCAGATTCAAAACCATCAGCCCCGAGAACCGTTGCATTGATACCCAATGTGCGTGCCTGGTTAATGATCAACCCTGCTTCTGAATAATAGCCGGGAACAAACAAGACATCGAACGCACCAAGATTTTTGATATTTGTCAACACGGAATTGAAATCTGTATCCTTCGTATTGAAGACCTCTTCTTTAAGAATCGTTCCGCCGTTTGCCTTGAACTGTTTGGTAAAGTTCACGGCAAGCCCTGTGCCATAATCATTTGTATCACGTAAGATCACTGCAGTTTTAGCGTTCAGCTTATTTGACGCAAAATTTGCCATGGTGATTCCCTGGAAAGAATCCCCGAAACAAATACGGAACGCTTCTGCATACGCTTTAGACCCATCATTGGTCACACCATCCGCTGTCGCTGAGGCAAAGATAACCGGAACACCATTGTCATTGGAAACAGGTGTAACTGCCTTAGCCAGACCTGACGTTGCCGGACCGACAACAGCAACAACCTTGTCATCAGTTACAAGCCGGGTCTGGTTCTGAACTGCAGTGGGTGCATCGGATTTGTTATCGTATTGTACGATTTCAATCTTCTTACCATCAATTCCGCCTGCATCATTGATCTGTTTCACTGCTAATTTGACACCGTTAAGCTCCATATTCCCATAGCTTGACGCATCACCCGTAAGCTCAAGATTGACGCCAAGTTTGATTGTATCACTCCCTGAACTACTGGAACACCCGGCAAAAACCATTGCCATTGCCATCATTGCGGTGGCAAAAAACACCTTCTTTTTTTTCATAACATCTCTCCTTGTTTCTGTCCATTATATAAAAGTTCATTGAAAATTACAATCAATTTTTTCACTTTTATTTCAGAATAGTTTTCAATCACTCATTTTCTTTCATTATCGAATCGTTGACAAAGCCATTTTAACCTTTAGAATAGTACATAGAGGTAGCTATGATTGAACAATTGAAACTTGATGATTACATTCTCCTTAAAGAATTCATGAAGACCATTGGGGACGATGCATTCCGCAGCGGCCATTTCAAGCGGTTTAAAAAGCATGAATTTCTTGCGCATAAAGGAAACTCCATCTACCGGTGTTTCTTCATTCTGGATGGTGAGCTCAGCGTCTATAACGAATTTGATAACGGAAAGATCTATAATATCGAGCAAATCCGTGCCGGCATGATCGTTGGAGAAATGGAAATCGTCGCAAAGATTGATGTCTTTTCCGCAACTGTAGTTGCTAACACCGATGTTCTGGTCTATTCCTTCACAAAAGAAAGCTATCATGAATGGATGAACCAGTCCTCAGAGTTTATTGCTCAGGCAAATATCCGCCTGGCTTCCATGCTCTGTCAGATTTCCACAACCCATGGTGAGAACATCGTTTACTCATCTCGTGAGGTTCTAGCACGTCTCTTGATCCGGATGTATGGAACACAACCCAAAGCAACCTTGATCCTGAACGATACCCGTAAGGATCTCAGTGAAAAAACCGGACTAAGCATCCGTTCAATCAACCGGGTTATCCGATGGTTTCTCGACCAGAATTATCTGGAAATCAGCAAGGGCAAAATTCTTTTAAACCCGAAATACATTGAACGTCTAAAATCAATCTAGTTTGTGCCACATGGCATTGTTTATCTTCTCGAAAATGCTTATTATAAAGAAAAGAGAGGTGCACTATGAAACCACTAGATTCTAAGACTGTTGAAAACACTCGTGAGCGCATCCTGGATACCATTACGTCTGTAACCCTAACCCATGAGCAGAAAGTCTCTAACTTATCCGGGTTGGCTGTTTCTCTGATGGATGTTCTCGATTTGCCTGAACATTATCTGTACTACAAGGATAAAGGGATCATTTGCGATCTGAATGAAGGCAACGCACCACTAAGGCCTCGCTATATCGTCCCGGACTATGACCTATTATTTGAAAAAGGCTGTGCTTTTCTGAAACTAAGTCCTCCTACCGATCTGCAAGAAGCGCTGAATACACTCCTTATTTTCTATAAGCATGTCCCTTCTGTCACAAATTTTCCGGTGTATATCGGTAATCTGGATACCTTGCTTGAACCTTTTGTCTTGAAAGAAAGCTATGAAAGCGCGAAAAAACAGCTTCGTTTATTCTTGATTCATCTGGATCGGACGATTACAGATGCGTTCTGCCATGCAAATCTTGGTCCTCAAGCCAGCGTTACCGGTCAGATCATTCTTGAACTGGAACGCGAACTTCAGGATGCTGTTCCTAATATGTCAATCAAATATGACCCGGCAGTGACACCTGACGACTATGCTGAAGAAGCGATCAAGACCATGTTGGCTGTCTCCAAGCCAGCCTTTGCAAATCATCCGATGTTTGTCAGCGAATTAGGAGAACGTTATGGAATTGCAAGCTGCTACAACGGTTTATTGATTGGTGGCGGCGCATATACGCTGGTCCGTGTCCTTCTAGGCCGATTAGCCCAAACAGCAACAGACTCCAAAGACTTCTTTGAACGTGTTCTTCCCGATTGCATTGAGACAATGGCATCATTGATGGATGAACGAATCAAGTTCATTGTCGAGGACTCTAATTTCTTCGAAACAAACTTCCTGGCTCAGGAAGGCTTTATCCGAAAGGACAATTTCTCCGCGATGTTCGGAATCGTTGGACTCGCAGAATGTGTCAATGATTTGATGCTTAAAGACGGATACACCCATGCTGATCGTTATGGACACAGCGAAATCGCCGACAATCTCGGCATCAAGATCATGGATACTATTGATGCCTTCAATTCAACTCATCATAGTGAGTACTGCTATGGCTCTGGCCAACATCATCTGCTGCATGGTCAAGTCGGCATCGAAACCGATTCCGGTCAAAGCCCGACAGTACGGATTCCTATCCATGATGAACCTGCTGAACTTTCTGATCATCTGCTACATGCCGCGAAATTCCATCATTACTTCCCTTCCGGAACGGGAGACATCTTCCCAGTGGAATCCACTGCATTAAAGAATCCAAGTTTTATTCTAGACATCATCAAAGGTGCTTTCGCCAGCGGTTGCCGTTATCTGACCTTTGAAGATTCCAATGCAGACGTTATTCGGGTAACAGGCTATCTAGCAAAACGTTCTGAACTGGAAAAGCTGGACGGTGGTGACGCTGTCCTTCAAAACACAACGTATTTCGGCCTTGGTGCTGCCAAGGAATCGAAGATTCTGGAAAGAAAACCACGCTGATGCCAAACACAGCCAATGTAACGAAAATCATCCGTTTCAGTGCTGTTGATGGACCTGGTAACCGAGCAGTTATATTCTTGCAGGGATGCAACTATAACTGCTCTTTCTGTCATAATCCAGAAACCATTGCCCAACGGAGCGAAACATCACGCTGGATGACCTGTGATGAGATATTCACGGAAATCGGATCGGGAATCAAGTTTGTTCGAGGTATAACAGTCTCTGGCGGAGAATGTACTCTTCAAAGGGATATGCTGATTGAAATTTTCACACAGGCCCGCCAGTTGGGCTTGACCACCTATATTGACTCTAACGGTTCATACGATTTTTCTAAAGATCAAGAACTTCTTGATCTTACAGACAGTGTCATGTTGGATGTCAAATGCACTGATGACAGTGAGCATCGCCGCATTGCCGCTTTCACCAATGCCATAGTTCTCAAGAATATTGATACATTAGGTTCACTGGATAAACTCTATGAAATCAGAACCGTGATTTCCCCGACCTTGATGGATTGCGAACAAACCGTGGGTGAAGCAGCCAGACGGATAAGTATCTATCCCAACACTCGATATAAGCTGATCAAATACAGACCCAATGGGGTACGGATGCAGTACATCCGTGATTTAAAGACACCTACCCCGGCTCTGATGTCCTCTTTGGAAACACTTGCACTGGAAAACGGAGCAGCCAGCGTTATCATCACCTGAATAATGGGACTATCCCTAGGAGAAGGATGTTAATCATCCTTTTTCTCTGCGTACTGGTCCTATCTGAGGTAAAAGCACAAAAAAAGAGATGACACTGCCATCTCTTGGACAAAACCTGTGAAGATACTGCTGCAAATCTATGATCGAGCCCCTTGATCATAGGGAATGCCGGCTGCTTTAGGTCCATTTCCCTTGCCGCGGAACAGAATCAATGCGAAGATTGTAATCACATATGGGAAAGCAAAGAAGACTTCATCTGGCAAGAAACTTAGGAAAGCAACTGAATTCACGAACATCCGGATAATCTGGGAGAGGCCAAAGAAGGTTCCTGCACCCAATACACCGAAGGGATTCCATTTGCCAAAGACCAGCGTTGCCAAGGCAATAAACCCTATCCCATGAATACTGCCGACGGTAAACTGCGTATCTTGAGTCAAGACAAGGATTCCCCCTGCCAATCCTGACAGGATACCGGAAATCAATACACCGATATATCGGGTCTTATACACATTAATTCCCAGGCTTTCTGCAGCATGCGGATTTTCGCCGCAAGCACGCATGCGGATTCCGAAACGGGTTTTCTTCAAGACATACCAGGTTATCAAAACAAGCAGGAATCCAATATAGACCGTAGCATAGACGTTATTGAAGAAAATCGGTCCGATAATCGGGATATCCTTGAGAACTGGAACACTGACTTTCGCAAAGCCGGTTTGGAACGTCTGGGTCCGTTGCTGATTAAAGATAATCTGACATAGATAAACAGTCAATCCTGTCGCCAGCATGTTGATCCCAGTTCCTGAAATAACCTGATTTGCTTTCAGACGAATACTCGCAAAGGCATGAATTAATGAGAAAATCCCACCTGCAATCGCACCTACGACTATGGAAATCCAAGGTGCCCATGCTGTATATGGCTCAAGGAAAACGATGGTCGTTGCACTTGCGAAAGCGCCAATCAGCATCAACCCTTCCAAAGCGACATTGGTAACGCCGCTCTTTTCGGAATAAAGTCCGCCAAGTCCAGCAATAATAATCGGACACGAGAAGATCAACGTCATATTCAATGCAGTGTATAATGTAGACATTATTTTATTCCCCCAATCCGCTTAAGAATATCTTTAAGTCCATTCTTCATGGCGATCAGGACGATAATCATTGCACTGACGATCACAGCAATTTCCTTGGGAATTCCATAGACCTGCATGATTGTCTGCGCTGATTGCAAAGCTCCCAACAAGACACCGCCGAATAAGGATCCCAAGGCAGTGTTCCCGCCAATCAAAGCCACCGCTATCCCATCTGAACCATAGCCATCAAACGAGGTCAGAACCCGCCCGAAACCGAAGGTTCCCAAGGTCATGACCGCACCGGCTAGACCAGCGAACGCCCCTGCAATGGACATTGACAGGATAATATTGCGGGAAACCTTCATCCCCGCATAACGAGAAGCATCGCGGTTTGCCCCGACAGCACGCAATTCATAGCCGAACGTCGTTTTTTCCATGATAATCTTGAAAATAATAATTGCCAGGATTACGATAATGATCCCCCAATTTAAACGGGACTGATTTGTCAGAGAAGAAAGAAATGAACTGGATAAGGATGCACTCTGGGGAATATCAGCTGTCTTTGTCAAGGATGAACCAGGAATCAGCTTAAGCAGATAATTCGTCGTGTACATCGCCGTGTAATTCATCATGATTGTGACCACGACTTCATTGATATTGAATTTTGCTTTCAGTAGCCCTGGCACAAATCCCCAGAGGGCACCAGCAACTGCTGCAGCCAATACAGCAACCACCACATGCAAGCCAATCGGCAACTTCACAACCAAAGCAACAAAAACCGCAGCATAGCCGCCGACAATCATTTGACCCTCAGCACCGATATTGAACAGACCGGCCTGGAATGCGAAAGCAACTGAAAGTCCAGTAAGTGTAATCGGCATGACCGTAACAAGGAATTCGCCGATATAGCGGATATTGAAGCCGGCATCAGTGATACCGAACACGCCGCGTCCCATTGCGATAAACATATCCAATGGATTCAGACCGGTAATCAAAAGAATCAGCAATCCAGCGAGAAAGCCAAGTATAATCGCAAGAACGGAAACAATAAGATTTGAACGATGCTCATCTTGTAACGCAAGTTTAAATCGACTCATGGGACTCCTCCAAACTAGAACCGGCCATCAACACACCCAGGTCATTTTCGTTCGCTATGGCTGCTGGAATACTGCCAACCACCTGGCCGCTATAGAATACATGGATAATATCGGATAAATCCAAGACTTCATCCAATTCATACGAAACAAGCAGGACTGCCTTACCGCTGTCACGCTCTTGTACAATCCGTTTATGGATATATTCAATGGCCCCGACATCCAGCCCACGAGTCGGCTGAAAGACAATAAGAAGATCCGGTGAACGATCGATTTCACGAGCAAGAATCGCCTTCTGCTGATTTCCCCCAGACATACTTCGAACAATCGTATCTGGTCCTCTACTGGAACGGACATCAAAGTCCTTTGATAAACGTTCGGTATACTTGCGGATTTCTGGAAAATCAAAGAACCCGTTATTGGAGAAAGGTTTCTGATAGTATGATTGAAGAATCATGTTGTCATTCAACGTCATATCAAGAACCAAGCCAAAACGATGCCGATCTTCCGGAACATAGGCAATACCCAGATTGGTCCGCTTACGAACAGACATCTTCGTAATGTCATCTCCATTTAAGATGATTGTTCCTTCATTGACATCCCTTAGTCCTGTTATGGCCTCAACAAATTCCAGCTGACCGTTTCCTTCAATACCGGCAATACAGGTAATCTCACCGGCCTTGCACACCAAGTCGACACCTTTGACTGCCTTCATGCCGCGATTATTATTCACGTCCAAATTCTTGATGACCAAAACAGGTTCCCCCGCCTTGGCCTCGCCCTTGACGATATTCATATTGACTTCACGGCCAACCATCATCTCCGCCATCTGCTTTTCTGAAGACGTCTTTACGTCAACCGTACCGATAAAGCGTCCACGTCGCAAAACTGTACAGCGATCCGCTGACTGCTTGATCTCCTTCAATTTATGAGTAATCAAAATAATGGATTTGCCCTCGGCAACCAAATCATGCATAATCTTAATTAATTCTTGAATCTCTTGCGGAGTAAGAACCGCTGTCGGTTCATCAAAAATCAAAATATCAGCGTCGCGATACAACATCTTAAGGATTTCAACACGTTGTTGCATCCCAACCGAAATATTTTGAATTTTCGCTGTCGGATCGACATTCACTGATTTCCATAACCCGCTTACGGCCGGTTTTCAGATCCACCTGCCGAAGACTATTCAACGGTTCACTTCCCAGAATGATATTCTCTGTGACGGTGAAATTTTCAACAAGCTTGAAGTGCTGATGAACCATCCCGATTCCAAGCCGCGTTGCAACATTCGGGTTCGTGATGGCAACTTCTTCACCACGAATTTTTATGATTCCCTTCTCTGGCTGATACATTCCAAACAAGACACTCATCAGGGTTGACTTTCCTGCACCGTTCTCCCCAAGCAGTGCATGAATCTCCCCTTGCCTAAGCTCAAGAGTGACATTGTCATTCGCTACAATACCAGGAAATTCCTTGGTAATGTTCAGCATTTCGACAACATTTGCCATTGCATTTCTCCATTCTAAATCTGCTTTCATTATAAAGTATTTGTGCCTGAAAAAATACTCTTTTTAAAAAAAGAGAAGTGATTTCACTTCTCTTGCTTCATTCAATTCTCTAGGCGATACAATTAGCGAGTTGCCTTGACTGTAATTTCACCGGACTTGATCTTTTCTGCATAAGCCTTAACTTGTGCAACGATTTCATCGGACAAGTTAGGATTCTTATCAGGAATACCAACACCATTGTTTTTCAAATCATACGTCAATGTCTTGCCGCCTTCAAACTTGCCTTCTTCAACAGTTTTCGAAACATCGTAGGCAACATTATCAACCCGTTTAAGCATCGATGTCAGAATGACTGACTTTTCACCTGAATAGATTCCATCCGCATATTGATCACGGTCAACACCGATGACATAGACTTCTTCATTCTTGGCTGCCCGTTCTCTAGCTTCTTTGATTGCACCAGCACCAGTTCCGCCTGCTGCATGATAAATGATAGAAATTCCAGAAGAATACATTTTGGAAGCAATGGTTTGACCAGCAGCCGCATTGTCAAATGCACCAGCATATTCAACTTCTACGCCCAACGTTGCATCAACTGCTTTAACCCCTTGAGCAAATCCGCTTTCAAACGAGATAATCAATTCAGATTCCATACCCCCGATGAATCCGACTTTAGTCTTGCCCATTTCCTTGGCTTTCAAGGCAGCAGCAACACCGACAAGGAATGAACCCTGTTCTGCAGCAAATGTAGCACTAACGACATTTGAATTTGCGACAACAGTATCAATAACGAGGAACTTGCTATCCGGGAATTTCTTGGATACCGTCGCCATTGATGCGTCAAACAGATACCCTGCTGCAACGATCAGATCGTTTTTGGAATCCACAAGCGCGGTCAGATTACTTTCGTAATCAGCATCACCTTTGGACTGAATGTAACTGCTTGAACGAGTTGTTGTACTTTCATCAACAAAACGCTTGATCCCTTCATAGGTTGATTGATTGAATGATTTGTCATCAATACCACCCGTATCCGTAACAAAGCCGATTGTTGTCTTCTTGGTGTCCGTCTTTTTGTCACTGCTGCTTGAACACCCGGCAAGAACCAACGACAATGTTAACAATGTCACGGCCAAAAGCGAGAACTTCTTTTTCATGAATTCAATATCC
>CALNCD010000176.1 GCA_937874965.1 uncultured Erysipelotrichaceae bacterium
ATGCCTCGAATATTCTGCCATGGTTCAAGGTTGCGGAAGAGACGGGAGCAATTATCCGGTATATTCCCTTGGATGCTCAGGGAAAGGTTACGCTTCTGAATGTTCAGTCAGTCATGGATGAGTCAGTCCGGATTGTCGCTATTGCTTCCATAACGAATGTTTTGGGCTATCTTGCTCCGATTCCGGAAATCTGCCGTTTGGCACATGAAGTCGGGGCTGTGGTTGTCTGTGATGGGGCACAAAGCGTTCCTCATCGCCCGACAGATGTTAAAGCGATGGGGGTGGATTTTCTCGCCTTCAGTGCTCACAAGCTTTGCGGGCCGACAGGACTCGGTGTTCTTTACGGCCGCTTTGAGTTGCTGGAGGCTATGGAACCGATTGCCTATGGTGGCGGCAGCAATGCTCGCTATGATGCTTGCGGAACGATTCAGCTGAAAAATACCCCGGAACGCTTTGAAAGCGGAACACCTCCGATTGAGGCTGTGCTTGGATTAGGCGCCGCGATTACGTATCTTCAGGACATCGGCATGGCGAATATCGCCGCTCATGATGCTGAACTGATGCAGTATGCCGGCACTCAGCTTGCGCATCTCGATACTATTGAACTGTACAATCCGGATACGGATTGCGGACTGCTGACCTTCAATGTCAAGGGAATATTCCCCCAGGATACCGGAATGTTTCTCAATAGTTTGAATATTGCAGTTCGTACAGGTAACCATTGTTCAAAGTTAATGCAGGATGTGATTGGAATCAATGAAAGTGTGCGTGCTTCCTTGTATTTCTATAACACGAAAGCAGAAGTCGATCGACTGGTTCAAGCGCTAAAGGATATTACGCTTGAGAAATGCATTGACTTGTATTTATAGGAGGGTATTATGTCAAATTATCTCAATGATCCTTTATTTTTAAGACAAATCATTATGGACCACTATGAATATCCACGCAATCATCACCTCAGTGATGATCCTGGCTTTAAAAGCAAGCACATGGCCGCTGATTCGTGTATTGATGATATAAAAGTTCAGGTAAAGCTTGATCATGGAACGATAGAAGCCATTGAATTTGATGGTGTTGCCTGTACGATTTCAACCGCATCGACGTCAATCATGACAGAATTACTGAAAGGTAAATCTGTTGATGAAGCATTGGCTTTGATTGATGAGTATAATGCGATGATTAATCTGAAACCCTTTAGTCAGGAACATCTGAAGGAAGCGGTCGCGTTTCAGAATGTCGGTAAGCAAGCAAACCGAATTGGCTGTGCCACCATTGGATGGCGTGCAATGGAAGCACTGTTGAAAGGAGAACAGGAATGAGTGAAGAAAAAGTAGTTGTCGATGATCGTGACCTATTGCCCAGTGAAGACTATCAATACGGATTCAAGGATAAGGATATTTCGTTGTTCAAGACTCCTAAAGGGATAAATGAAGATGTTGTTCGGACTATTTCTGCGATGAAGAATGAACCTGAATGGATGCTGGAAAAGCGACTGGAAGGGTATCGGGCCTTTGAATCAAAGCCGACCCCGACTTGGGGATTAGATCTTGAACAGGTGGATTGGAATTCATTTGTCTATTATGTTAAACCCAGTGATCGTGCTGAGACAAACTGGGATGATGTTCCTGAAGAAATCCGCAATACGTTCCAGAAATTAGGAATTCCG
>CALNCD010000177.1 GCA_937874965.1 uncultured Erysipelotrichaceae bacterium
AATGGTAATGGTAAAGTTGGCATTCAATGAGCGTTTGACATTGCTCATGATGAAGTAATAGGCTCTTCCGGTTGCGATGATGACTTCTATGCCTTGGTCCTGTAATGTATGAATGGCCTCAACAACCGGTGGATTAATGAATTGTTGTCCCCGGTTGATCAGTGTTCCGTCGATATCGAATATTGCACATTGAATCGTCATGGTAATTCTCCTTACCTGTATAGTCTAGCACATCTGCACTGGTTTAGGCAGAAGACCAAGAAAAAAAGGAAGGTTTAATTCCTTTTCTAGATGATAAATTGTCTGAGGTAGCGGGTGCTGAGCGTGATTGAGTTCAGGATGCTTTGCTGAGAGTCCTCGTAGGCCTTGTCTTCGATTTCGATACAGGCGTATCCTGTGTAGCCGATATCATTCAAAGCTGAGACATAGCGTGCCCAATCGACATCACCCAACCCAGGAAGTTTGGGCGCCATATACTCCAGCGGATGAGCCATCACGCCGACATTGTCCAATTTTCTGTCGTAAAGGGTAAGATCTTTGAAGTGAACGTGGTAGATGCGTTCTTTGAACTCATAAAGCGGTTTGATGTAATCGATGCGTTGCCAGATGAAATGGGATGGATCATAATTGATGCCTAGATGCTTGTCAGGAAGAATCCTGAAAATTTCACGCCAGATGGAAGGTGTTGTAAAGAGGTTCTTTCCTCCTGGCCATTCATCCTCTGTAAAATACATCGGGCAGTTTTCGATGGCGATATACACATCTCTTTCTTTTGCGTAGTCAAGAATATCCGGCCAGATTTCCGCAACGATCTTCATGTTTTCTGCGACGCTTTTATGCTGGTCCCGGCCGATAAATGTGTTGACGAGATAAACACCGAGACGGGCGGAAGCATCAATCACGCACTTGAGATGATTGATTGTTGCAGTTCTAACCGTCAGATCCGGATCCAAAGGATTCGGATAATAGGCAAGGGCGGATATCGCAACATTCTTTTCAGTGCATTTCTGTTTAATGGCGTGGATATCCGTTTCTGTTAACTGTGTGACATCAATATGGGAAACGCCGGCATAGCGACGTTCAGCCTGTCCATGCGGCCAGCAGGCAACTTCTACGCATTCCAATCCGCAGTCGGCGGCGGTATCGATCAGCTCATCGAAAGAACTCTGTTCAAGTATGGCACTGACTAATCCTAGTTTCATGATTGTTCTCCTTTGTTTTTAGAAATCATAAGCGGTGTTGAATCCCGGACAATCAATTCGGTCTCCAGAAAGATCTGCTTGGTTAATGTATCCGGGTTGTTGATTTTCTCGACCAGAAGCTCACAGGACTGATACCCCAATTGATAATTCGGCTGATCGATGGTTGTTAGCGAGGGATCGGTCATTGTGGAAAGTTCGATATTATCGAAGCCGATGATCGCAACATCCTCAGGAACACGGAGTCCTTTTTTCTTGCATGCCTTTAAAGCACCGATCGCGAAAACATCAGAGATGCAAAGCAAGGCATCTGGCCGCTCTTCCAGCCCCAGCAAGTACAAGGCATTGGAATAGCCCAGCCCATAGTTGACGGATGAAAGACGAACGATCATATGCTCGTTGATGGTGTAACCTGAATCCTGCATTGCCTCTTTGAATCCGGCTTCCCGTTTTTTGGCGTAATTATGCGAGTGATTGGAATTGATGAAACCGATTTTGCTGCGGCCGCAGGATAAGAGGTAGTTGGTCGCCTTGTAAATGGCATCCTTGTCATCGATGGCGACATAGGGGATGTTCATCTCTTCAATGTATTCAGAACAGAAGACGATTGGACAGCGATAATTGAGCTGGTCGGTAATTTTCTTAAGCTGTGCACTGGTGACGGATGAAAGAAAGACGACACCGGCAAACCGCTGAGCCTTCAGGACGGATTCGTAGTCTGAAAACTCCGTATAAATCTGCTTCGTCTGCAGCAACAGGACGTCGTAGCCGTATTTTAAGGCAGAGTTCTGGATGCCGTCGATGACCGGAACATTGAAAGGATTCTTCAGTTCGGTTACGCAAACCAGGATGGTTTTGCTGTCATTATCCGAGAGGAGGTTTCCTTTGCGGATTTCAAAACCGACATCTTCGATGACTTTCAGTACTTTTTGCTTGGTGCCTTCTTTGACTTTGTCTTTACCGTTGATGATCCGTGAAACGGTAGCGGTTGAAACGTTGGAAAGGCGGGCAACATCTTCAATCGTCGGTTTGTTTTTTTTCTGCATGCAACCTCCTGAATGACATCTTTAGAATTACTATACGTGATAATGTATGAAATATCAAGATTTACATTAAACTTTACATCATTTAGTTGAGTGTTTCACAAGATTCTAAATAAACAGTGGAATTTATCCGATATATTCTTGACATAAACCTCTGTAAGGGTTTACTATTGGGTTGTGTTTAATGTACGAAAATTAATATTTACAGTAAAAAGGAGTGTAGTTAATGAATAAAATGATCAATGTTGCGGTTGTCGGAACGGGTTTTATTGGAAAACAACATCTCGAAGCCTTGGCTCGTCTCCCGTATATCCGGGTGGTTGCGGTTGTGGAAAGCAATCCGAAACATGCGGAAGCCTTCAAGCAGAATTATGCGATTGATCATGTCTTCTCTTTCATTGATGAGCTCTATTCGCTGGATGAATTGGATGCTGTCCATATTTGTACGCCGAATGCGTTGCATTACCCGATGGCCAAATCGGTTCTGGAGCATCATTATCATGTTTTCTGTGAAAAGCCGTTGTCTCTGACAGCCTGCGAAGCCAAGGAACTCACAGCGCTTGCGCAGCAACAAGGTAAAGTCTGTGCGGTCAATCTGAACTATCGCAGCAATGCTATGGTCCGGGAGCTAAAGGCCAGGATCGATGATGGCAGTCTTGGGGATATACTGTTTATGAAAGGTGAGTATATTCAGGATTGGCTAATGTTTGATACGGATTACGATTGGCACTTTGATCCGAAACTGGTCGGCGCATCCCGCACTGTTGCAGATATCGGCACGCATCTGTTTGATTTGATTCAGTTCGTGAGTTCACAGCGGATTGTTGCTGTCAATGCCCAGTTGATTCAGGTGTATCCTGAGCGGATTAAGCGAGAAGCTCGGGGAGAGACCTTTGATCAGTCCTATGGAGATGCACGTGAATCCGTACCGGTCGTTAATGAAGATGCTGCCATTATTATGGCATTTCCATGACCCTTTCCCAGATCACAGGAGGATATAAAAATGGACTTGAGCTCTGTGTGAGCGGTTCAAAGCAGTCCTTGACGTGGGCGCAGGAGCGAGCTGACCGTTTGCTGATCGGCAAGCGTGAGGTTGGTAATGAAGAACTATATGCAGATGGGAAATACCTGCATCCAGAAGTAAAGCGGTTCATTACATTGCCCAATGGGCATGCAGTGGGCTGGGCGGATGCCTTTAAGAATTCGCTGAATGAATTCTACCAGGGAATTCTGCATCCTGATCTGGCACAGGGGTCTTCTGTGGATTTTGAAAAAGGCTATGAGTTGATGAAGCTGGTTGAAGCAACGCTGCGCTCTCATCATGAGAAACGATGGATTGACATTGATTAGGAGGAAGCCATGAAACGTATTATCGCAGTGAACAGCAATTGTTATCACGGGTTTCCGATTGAGGAAGCGTTAGAGCGTATTGCGGCTGCGGGATTCCGTGCAGTCGAGCTCACCGCAACCAAAGGGTGGACCGAACATGTTTTCCCGACCATGCCCTTTCGGTCGTTGCTTACGATTAAGCAGCAGATCAAACAGCTTGGATTGCAGGTCGTTGCCATGAGCGGGCATACTAATCTGATGGATGCAGCCCGGTTGGATGATTTCGTTGCAAATATTCATCTGGCTCATTTCATGGAAGCGCCGATTATCGTGACTTCGGTTGGGGAAGCACATCTCAGTGACGAAGAGGTCAGCAGTGATGAGGTTGTGGTCAAGCATGTCCATCAGCTGATTCCCTTGCTTGAATCATTGGATATGATGCTGGTGATTGAGAACCATGGCGAGCATGGCAGCGGACATAGAATCAGACAGATTATTGACAAGGTTGATCATCCGCGGGTTAAGCTGAATTATGATACGGCCAACGCGGTATTCTATGGGGATTTGGATGTGGTGGATGACTTTGTTGAGTCCTTGGCGGATATTGCCTACATTCATCTGAAGGACAAGGCCGGAGCAAAACGGGAGTGGAATTTTCCTGCACTTTCGCAAGGTGATTTGCCCCTTGGGAAATTGCTCTCAATTCTGGAAGAAAGTGCGAATCCTTCGCCCTTGAGTCTGGAAATCGAGTTTACGACTGCGGGAGCATCATCCATTGATGAAGTCGATCAGGCTTTGCGTATTTCACGGGATTATCTGATTTCTCTGGGCTATGAGGGATTCAATCATGATTAATATCGCATTGGTGGGTGCAGGTGGAATGGGCAGTGTCCATTACGCCAACTATCTGGAAATTGAAAACTGCCGAGTTGTGGCGATCGTGGGATTAGGGGAGCGAGACCGTGCCAAGGCAAGCGAGTGGTCCGTTCCTTGTTTTGAATCCATCACCCAGTGCTTGGAAAGCGTACCGGTAAATTCCCATTGCTGGAGTTCTTCACTGATGTGGATATCTGTACACCGACCTTCCTGCATGAATCCCAAGTGCGTGAAGCCCTGAGTTATCCTTGTTCTGTGATTTGCGAGAAACCTTTGACATTCAAGGCTGCAATCGCTCGGGAACTCTTTGATTTAGCCAGGATAAATGGGGTTCACCTTTATGTCGCCCATGTTGTCCGTTTTATGAAAGAAGCCATCCTGGTTCGCCGTCTCATTGAAGAGGAAACCTACGGCAAGGTCCTTGATGCGCAGTTCAAACGGTTATCGGCTGTTCCTGAATGGGCAGCAGGCGGTTGGCTGTTTGATCCATTGAAAAGCGGCTTGCTTCCCTATGATCTGCACATTCATGATTTAGATTTGATCATCAGCTTATTCGGTACACCGGATGCTTTTGAATCCTATATGAGTCATGCTGCGTACGATTTCGGGGAACATCTGGTGATGAATTATACAATAGGCAATAAGCGTATTATCGCAGAGGCCGGATGGCTGAATGCATTGATACCGTTCACGGTGGAGTGGTTCATTTATTTTGAGCGGGGCTACCTTGTCTATCGCAACGACGTGCTTATCGTCTATCCTTCCGAGGGTGAAGAGGTTCACTATCCCTTGGCCGATGATGTCCTGATCAGTACCGGTATCAACGTTCCTGCGACCGGTATGTATTATCGGGAACTGTCGCACTTTGTATCGTGTCTTACTGAACAGCGGGATTCTGAGATTATCGGTGCAGATCAGGTTATTGCGGCACTGGCGGTCTTGGAAAAGATTACACTTTAATTCGGGTTAAATTTACGCCATGCGTAAGTAACTATAGAGATGAAACATCTAACAAGGAGGTAGAATGAAAAAGTTCACGAAGATGTTGATTATTATGGCAGTTGCTTTTGGATTGGTCGCTTGCGGCAGCAAGTCTTCAGGTTCAACGAGTGATGGAAAGTACAAGATCGGTATTCTTGCTCCGGCAGTCACTCATGGTTGGGTTGCAGCAGTTGCGTATTATGCGGAGAACCAGGCCAAAGCGTTAAGTGCTGAAGTCGAGTATAAAATCTATACCAGTAATAATGCTTCTGAAATGACAACCCAGCTGGATGATCTGAAGACCTGGGGTGCTCAGGCAATTGTTGCCTTTCCGCAATGGGAAGGAATGGAAGTTCCGATTAAAGAAGCCATTGATGCAGGGATAAAAGTTGTTAACTTCGATATCGAAATTAATGCAGATGGTGTTTATCGGGTTACAGGTGACAATGAACAGATGGGTGTTGAAGGGGCCAAGTATATCGTTTCCAAAATAGGAACAGAAGGAACAGTGGTCATCCTTGATGTTCCGACATCCGGTTCAGTTGCTGAACTTCGCAAGAAAGGTTTTACGGAAACGATGGCACAGATTGCGCCAAATGTAAAATTGCTGACGTATGCAACTTTGTTTACGCGTGAAGCCGGTTTATCGGATATGTCTGATATTCTAACGGCCAATGCCAAGATCGATGCGGTATTCTCGATGGATGATGAGACTTCAATCGGGGCTCTCCAGGCCATTTCTGAAGCGAAACGCACAGATATCAAGGCAATCACAGGCGGTGGCGGCAGCCAAGAATATTTCAAGATGATGCCTGAAAACGAAAGCATCTGGATTGCTTCGGCTTTGTACAGCCCGGATATGGTCGCGGATGCCGTTGATGTCGCTTTGAAGGTGCTTAAGGGCGAATCGGCAGAGAAAGTCACGATTGTTCCGACAGAAATCGTTGACCGTACGAATTATAAGGATCACTTAGACGCAAATTCACCATACTAGGAATGTAGGGAGGGCTTAGTCTCATAAGCCCTCTTTATTCCAATGAAAGGAGCAAGCGGAAATGATAGAAATGAAGAATATTTCCAAGTCTTTTGGAACCAATCGTGTATTGGATCATGTAAATTTAACTCTTGATAACGGTGAAGTCCTGGCCTTGCTGGGTGAAAACGGAGCAGGCAAGTCGACATTAATGAATATCCTTGGCGGTGTATTGGGCATGGATGAGGGAGAATTAAGTTTAGATGGAGCCAATGTCGTTTTCAATGCGCCGATTGATTCATTGAACGCCGGAATTGCATTTATTCATCAGGAACTGAATCTGATCAACGATTTGCCGATCTTTGAAAACATGTTTCTTGGGAATGAACTACGGCATTCCTTTGGGCTTCTTGATATGGAGGAAATGGTTGAGCGGACTGCAGCAATCTTCAAGAAACTCGAGATTGATTTGAATCCGAGACGGATGGTTTCCTCGCTTGATTCATCCTACAAGCAGATTGTTGAGATTTCCCGGGCGCTGCTTATGGATGCACGGTACATTATCATGGATGAACCCACGACATCCTTGTCGGAAGTCGAGATCAAGCGCGTTTTTGAGATGATGAGGACGTTGAAGAAACAAGGGGTCGGCATTATCTTCATTTCACATAAGCTGGAAGAAGTCATGGATGTCTGTGATCGTTACACTGTCTTGAGAAGCGGTGAAATGGGGGCAGAGGGA
>CALNCD010000178.1 GCA_937874965.1 uncultured Erysipelotrichaceae bacterium
TTCCAGTGTTTTGATGAATCTTAATTTCAATCAGTTTATCAAAGTGATTGAAGTCATCCGTAATGAACTGAAACATCTGTTTCAAACCAATACCTATCAACTCCATGATGTATTGACTATCCATCGGAATATAGAGGAATCATTGCGGAAAGCCTTGCATACTCAGCGTCCTCACTTCTATATGATATTTTTAATTGTAATGGTCATGAGCGGCTTTCAGAATTCCCGAAGTTTTCAGGATATGTCGTTTCAGATCAAGAGTCTCTATGTGAATCTCTATGATGATGAACTGTATAAGAAATATCTGCTTGAAAATGATTCGCTGCGTTACTACACTGCCAAGAACGGATTCAAGGAAGGATTCGGCTTATACCTGAATTTCTTCCAGAAGAACCGCGAATCAATTCCTGCGCTTCTCTATATCTTAAGCAAGAATGAAGATCAGTACATCATAGATACTGCTGGATACCAGGCTTTGCAGAAGGCTCAGTTTTTAGCTAAGAATTTGATTTCAAAACCTGATCACTGGGAAGAATTCGATCATTGGTGTCGATCAAACCGGGTTGCACCCTATGATACGACGCAGGTTCTCGCATCCGTTGTCATGCTGGATTTTATCCAGCGAAACTTTTCAAGAATAAAGATGAAAGCTCCCCAGCACTGATATGATACTTCATGAATTTTATGACGATCAGTATCCGCTGGATGATGAAGGATTCGTGACTATCCGCTCGACTGTACGTGCAATTGTCTTGAATGATGAAGGGAAACTGGGATTTCTCCATATTCAGGGAGAAGACTATTTTGGTTTACGCAATCACCTGGAAACCATCGGGGGAGGCATTGAAGCCGGAGAAGATCAAACGACGGCTTTGCAGCGCGAGGTACTTGAAGAGATCGGTTATCAATGTGAAATTCTTGGATCATTGGGTACCATCATTGATCGATACAATCGTATTCATCGGATAACGGTCTCTCATTTTTATTGGCTAAGAATTACAGGCTTTAAGGGGGTGCATCGTACTGCTGAAGAGGAACTCCTGGTTCAAGCGGTCCGATGGCTGACATTGGAGGAAGCTTTGGCGTATTATGAGCAACCTGTTTCAAAAGTCAATCAATTGGTTCAGCAGCGTGATTACTTTGCCCTGAGAGCTTATCAGCAACATGTTCAATAAACATCCGTGATGGATGTTTATTTGTCTTATAGAATCAGGATGAGTATCCTTGTGAGCAATTGCAGGACGTTTTCAGCTGCTTCTATTTAATGATTGTCTGTTTCCTGATGAAGCGTCGTCCTTGGAACGTATCACGCTTGGCCATGAGCTGGTCAATTTCATTAAGGACCGCTTTCTTGTTTAAGGTCCATTTCGGAGCAATCGTATCATTTTTCGGGCCATCTCCGGTCAGTCTGGCAATAATTGTGGTCGGCGGAAGCAGTTCAAGCTGGTCAACAATCAACTCAACATATTCTTTTTGCGTTAGCAGGGGAAAGGGATTGTTTTGGTAGATATGACCTAAACGAGATTCTTCAAGGATGTGGAGCATATGCAGTTTTACCATGTCAGGTTCAAGAGCAGCAACGTAATCAACAGTTTCAAGCATCTCTTGGCGTGTCTCATCGGGAAATCCATTGATGATATGAATGCAGATCGGAATTCCCGCCTGTTTGCACCGGGAAACAGCATCATCGAAGACTTCCAAATCGTGGCCTCTATTCATCCAAAGCGCAGTTTTGGAATGAATGCTTTGCAAGCCGATCTCGAGCATGAGGTCTTTATGAACCATCATGGCTTTAAAATAAGCAAGTTTTTCAGGTTCCAGGCAATCGGGCCGGGTGGCGATATCCAGTGCTACAAAGCGAGAATCCATAAAAAAAGGGGTATAGAGGTTTTGGAGATCACGCAAAGAAGCATATGTATTGGTATAAGATTGAAAGTAGGCAATCTGCTTTGCTGATGGCCATTTTTCAGAAAGCTGTTCAATGGCAGCATTGATTTGAAGGTTGAGGTCAGGATGGTTAAGTATCTGGTCACCTGAACCGGAGGATGAACAGAAAATACAGCCGCCATGTGCGCATGTGCCATCCCGGTTTGGACAGCTGAAACCGGCATCCAGTCCGACTTTATAGACTTTAGACTGGTATTTCATTCTCATTGCGTACGTATAGGTGTGATAGCGTTTATTATCATGGGTATATGGAAATGGATTTGCTTTTTTCATGGTTCCATTGTACCATGGAAGAACATTGTAATTAAGTTGACAAATACTGTCAGAGAGGGCTCATGCAAATTCAGCGATTATTCGAAATCCTTTATTATCTTCTTCAACATTCCAAGGTTACATCGCAGCAGCTGGCGGATGTGTTTGACGTGTCCGTTCGGACGATTTACAGGGATCTCGATACGCTGTTGCTGGCGGGAATTCCTATTCAGACGATTAAAGGCCGGCTGGGAGGAATATCACTCAATGAGCGCTTTATTCTGGATAAGAGGATTCTGAATCCCCAAGAGCAAGAAGTCCTATTGAATTCCTTGGTGAGTTATCAGGCCAGCGGCCAGATCAATGAGCAATTGACACTGGAGAAATTGAAATCATTCTTTGCGAGCGGTGAGGTACGCGACTGGATAGCGATTGACTATACCGATTGGAGTGATCATTCGGCTGAGAAATTTTCGATGATTAAAGCGGCGATTACGATGCTTCAAAATGTTCAGTTTGATTACTACAATGCGAAGCTGGAATATTCCCGTCGAACAGTTCAGCCATTGCAGCTCTGGTTCAAATCAAGAACGTGGTATCTCAAGGCTTATTGTTTGGAGAAAGAAAGCCTTCGTTTATTCAAGCTTTCTCGGATGAATCATCTCGAATTGATTGAAGCTCATCATCGTGTCGATACAAGCACCATGGAACTGGAAAACTTAATGTTCAGCAATGTGGAACTCATCACCTTTAAAGTCAGGATTGATCAATCTCTGGCTTATCGTGTGTACGATGAGTTTAATCCTGATCGTATCGAAAAAGATCCGCAAGGGAATTTTATTGTGACGCATTCAATTCCTTATGATAATTGGATAATCGGTTATTTGCTTTCTTTCGGCTCGTCTTTGGAAGTTCTGGAAACTCAGGATCTCAAGGAGATGATTGCTGAAGAAATAGTAAAGATGACAAAGAGATGTCAGGTTTAATTGAGTATACTTAAGGCAGAGGTGATCGGATGTTGTTGAATCGTAAAGGCCAAGGGAATCTCTGGTTTGGGGCCGACTATACTATTAATCTCTATCGGGGCTGTCATTTCGGATGCATTTATTGCGATAGCCGATCTGAGTGCTATCGGATTGAGGCTTTCGATACGGTTCGTTTGAAGGAAACAGTATTTACTGAACTTGAACAGGAAATGCGTATTAAACGGCGCAAAGGAGTGATCTCCATCGGCGCAATGAGTGATTCCTACAATCGAATGGAGTCCAGTCAAGGTGCGACACGGCACTTGCTGGAGCTGGCGGACCGTTATGGCTTCGGAATACAAATCACGACCAAGAGTGCCAGCATTCTCGATGATCTGGAAATCCTGAAACGAATCGCAGTTCATAGTCCAGTCTGCATTGCGGTAACAATCACGACCTTCGATGAAGCGGATCGTCAGTGGATAGAACCATACTCTTCTTCAACGCAAGAGCGTTTCCGGGCTTTGGAAGCCTTGAAGAAAGCGGGAATCTATGCAGGAATCACCATGATGCCGCTCATTGCGTGCCTTAATGATTCCCAAGCAAACCTAACGGCGATTGCACGGCAGGGAATATCGACAGGGATTGATTTTATCTATCCCTATCCAGGAGTGACGATGCGAGATCGTCAACGCGATTATTTCATGTCAAAAATTCAAGTGCATCGTCCGGATTTAATCAAGGTCTATAGACAGTATGGCGATCGTTATGAATGGCTGATCCGTGAGCCGAAACGGCGGATGCAAGAATTAAAGGCACTGCTGGATCCTCAGGGAATCACAATGTCCATGCCCGTAATTATCGCTCGTTACAAGACGAGTCGTTCAAACAGACAGGAAAGTCTGTTCTAGAGAGGATCCGTATGATAACATTAGGGAATATTATGATCGACTGTCCAGATGATAACGCTTTGCAATCCTTTTACCAGAACCTGCTCGGTTGGGAGCCATTCATTTATTTTGGACTGCCGGCTTTACGCAATGAATCAGGACTAGTCATTATGTTCAGTGCTGAGGAGGATTATTGTGCACCCGTATGGCCGGAGGAGGAGGGTTCGCAGCAGAAGCAGATGCATTTTGATTTTCAATGTGATGATTTGGAAGCATCGTTGGCTCATGCAGAGCAACTTGGTGCTCACAGAGCCGAACAGCAATTTGGCGGTGATGATTTTATTACGATGATTGATCCTGCAGGTCATCCATTTTGTTTGTGCAGAAGCTCGAATGCGGGATGATTTGAGCGAATCAGAATAAAAAGAAGACTTTTTTCACCAATGAATGGACAGGTACGTTTTCTGGACATTCAATAACGGTAAGTTAACATACAGTGGTGAATGTATGTTTTTTTTAATGGCGTGAAGGAAAAGGGGGATTATGGCGTGACCGCTATGATGTTACGTTTATGGTCCATGATATACAATACCTAGGATTCATTCAATGAAAGGGGAACCTATAATAATGCGGTTCATAATTAATGTTTTAAATTATTCAAATCTTTAAATAAGTTAACTCTTGATTAACAAAACGATAACAGATCATTCATGTTCTTGGTGTAAGTTAATAGCAGAGAGAAACTCTCGGGAAAAAGGAGAATGAAATGAAACGCATTTTAATTATTCTTGTTGCCTTCGTTTTGGTTGTAACAGGATGTTCAAGTAAGTCTGAAAAAAAGAAGTTCATTTTGGCGGCCATGCCTGCTGAAGGGCAGAATACCTTGGATAGCAAGCACCAATTACTGATTCAAGAACTTCAAGCTGCATTAGGTGACAATTATGTTGTCGAAGGTACATTGGCTGAAAACTATGCAGCAGTCTCAAGTGCTGTGGTGACAGGTACCGCTCAAGCAGGATGGGATTCTCCGAACACTTATGCAACATCGCATATTGCTGATCCTGATGTCGTTCCATTGGTTTCCTATGCTGTGAACGGTGATCGTACCAAAGCCTTCTATACGGCTTATATCGCAGTCCTTAAAGAACATGAAGCGGATTTTGCTGGAAAGACCACTGAAGAGGAAAAACTAGCAGTCCTGAAGGGCAAGAGCATGAGCTTCGTTGATCCAAAGTCAACCTCCGGTTTCTTGGTTCCTTCCACCACATTCTACAAGTACTTCGGACCGGATGGCACGAAGGAAATCTCATTGCGTGCAGATTTGACGACACCAGGTAAGTTCTTCTCCGAAGTTGTCTTTGCTGGAGATCATCCATTGAGTGTTGAGTCCTTGGTTTCCAAGAAGACCTATGCGTCTGCATTCTGCTGTGATTATGGATCAGCTGCAATGGATCAGATGGTTGTATTGGCAAAGGCAGAAGTCTTCAATGGTGCATTCTATGTCAGCAAGAAATATGTCACTGATGAAGAAATCCAGAAAATTACAGAACACTTTGTGAACTTGACTCCTCAAAATTCAGTTGCTGGCTTCTTTGATGCAAGTACAGGATTCTTCTTTGATAAGACCAAACCTGCAGCAGCAACCGATACACGTTTCTTTAAGACCACCGTTGAAGACTACAATATCTTCTACGAAATGAATAAAGTCAAGTAGTCCGATGACGTTAAATACAGTTTTAACAGTAGGTTCACTTTCTAAAACGTATCCGAATGGTGTGATGGCATTGAAGGATGTTTCCTTCAATGTCCGCCAAGGGGAACTTGTATCAGTCATAGGTCCATCAGGAAGCGGTAAATCAACGCTTCTTCGTTGTATTAACCGGTTGATTACGGCATCATCTGGTTCAATTATCTTTGAAGATACTGATGTTAACAAGGCGGACAAGAAAACCATAAAGGAAGTTCGAACCAATATCGGAATGATTTTCCAGCATTACAATCTCGTCAGCCGTCTGAACGTGATTGAGAATGTTCTGCATGGACGTTTGGGGCATTACTCCACCCTGAAGAGTATTTTTGGTCTGTACTCGGACAAGGATGTGAAGCAAGCCATTAAGATTCTAGAGGAACTGGGACTGGAAGATCGCGTCTATGAAAAAAGTGCGAATCTCTCCGGCGGGCAGAAACAGCGTGTTGGCATTGCGCGTGCATT
>CALNCD010000179.1 GCA_937874965.1 uncultured Erysipelotrichaceae bacterium
ATAGATTCAGTATACCAGAGCTGCTGCTCTTTTGCCATCGACTTGTCTTCTTCGCAGGATATAATGATGCTATAATGAGAAATAAGAACTATTGGATGCGGGAGGATGTATGCAACCAAAAATCAAATATACGAACAAAGTGCTTGAGCATCGGATTTATGACCTGATCCGGGATGATGATCAAAACAGCCTGGTTGCGAATATTGTCGATGCCGGCCTGATGATTCTGATTCTGGTCAGTGTTATTGTTGCCTTTCTCAATACGTTTGAAATCACAACCCAATTCAAAGGCGTGCTTGCAACGATGGAAGTTTTCTTTGTTATTCTCTTTACCATTGAGTATGGCATTCGTTTCTGGACCTCTGAGTTTGTCTTTCCGACCTTGAAACCTTGGAAGGCACGCATGAAGTATATTCTTACGCCGATGGCTATCATTGATCTCTTGTCAATTTTGCCTTTTTATCTGCCGATGGTCGGTGTGAGCGTCGGTACGCTGAAGGTTGTAAAGCTAGTGCGGTTACTGCGGATCTTCAAGATTAACCGCTACACATCTTCGCTTTCATTGATTGCCAAAGTCTTGAAAACCAGGGCATCTCAGTTACTTTCGTCTATTCTTGTTATCTTTGTCCTAATCTTCATTGCTTCAATGCTGATGTATGATGTCGAACACGCAGCGCAGCCCGATAAGTTCAATAATGCGCTATCAGCTATGTGGTGGGCCATGTCCACGATCACTACTGTCGGTTATGGGGATATCTATCCGATTACGACAATAGGCCGGATTCTCAGTGCTGTAATCACTTTTTTAGGCATTGGATTAACTGCAATTCCTACTGGTATTATTTCTGCCGGCTTCATTGAGCACTGCGGACATCATCTGGAGGATAAATAAATGCGATTAGATGTTGTAACATTGGAAACCCGTACATTGCGGGTGGGGGTTCTGAATTATGGTGCACGGTTAGTGGAACTATCCTATAAAGTGCATAATCAATGGATAAATACAATTCTCTGCTATGCTTCATTAAGCAGCTTTCTGAGCGATGAAGCGTATTTGAATGCAGTTGTCGGTCCTCACGCTGGACGAATAAAAAAGGGGGAGTATCTGGATGGGGAGCATTGGGAGAAACTCGATGTGGATGAGAGCGGCAATCACCTCCATGGGGGTGTCTCTGGATTATCCGCTCAGTGGTTTAGTCTGGTGAAAGAGGAAAATACTGTTGTGGCCCTTCTGACGACTGAAACGTGTCAATACCGTATACGATATCATCTGATGGATGATAAACTTGATATTTCTATGGAAGCAATTCCATTGGTGAGGATGATTATAAATCTCACTCAGCACACCTATTTTACGCTTGGAGCTGATTCGATCCGCAGGCTTTTCTTGAGGGTCAACTCCAAAAATATCTACGCTCTAGATGATACTGGCGTTCCGGCATCTCGTTTTGAAACGGCAGGAACTGTCTTTGATTTCAATCAGTATAAATCGTTGGGTCAGTCCCTGAATGAAGATGATTCACAATTTAGGATATCTAAGCATATTGATCATCCATTCCAGATTAAAGACCATTGTTTGAACTTGTACAACCCTGACAACTCAATCATGTTGACTGTCTCTTTTGATTGTGAATTTGCGGTTCTTTATTTTGGGAATTATTTAGGGGATAGCGGCCGGCTTTTGGATACGCAGAAACCGCTGGAGGACTTTGGGGGAATTG
>CALNCD010000180.1 GCA_937874965.1 uncultured Erysipelotrichaceae bacterium
AGGAAGTCTCAAAGCACATGCCCATCGTTTTGGTGACCAATGGCATTGCCTTGTTTGCAGTTTGGATCTGCAATGGACTATGGCATGGGGCTGGATTGAATTATGCATTCTTCGGTATGTATTACTTTGTTATATTGGAACTCGGGATTATCAGTGAGCCTTTGATGAAACGGCTCAAGCAGTTCCTCCATCTGGATCCTGATGGAATCCTCGTCCGTGGGCTCCAGGCTGTTAAAGTATTCTTTATTGTTATTATCGGGGAGATGTTCTTTCGAGTCAGTGCACTATCGATCAGCCTGAAGATGTTTGCATCCATATTCACGCATTTCAAAGGGAGTGTTCTTACCGATGGAACGCTGTTGCAGTTGACATTGGATATCAAGGATTACTGGGTGGTTGCCATTGCCCTGGTTGTTGTTGTTCTAGTCAGCGTCTTGAAGGAAAAGAAGGTTAATCTGCGGCAAAAATTGATGAATAGTCCGGTTCATACCCGTTGGGTTATCTCGTATGCATTGATTTTAATTATTCTGGTTTTCGGCGCCTATGGTCCTGGCTATACGCCAGCCGATATCATTTATGCGAAATTCTAAGGAGGCACGATGAAAAAAAGAAACATTGGAATAGGAATTCTCTATATCAGCGGGCTCTTGGTCTGTATGCTTATCCTGTCGGTTTTCCTTAGACCAACCTATGCTGACGGAGTCAGCAGTGAAACACCCAACACACTCGATTATCTTGTCGTGGGAGACAGTGAGGCATACTCGACATTTTCGCCGATGCAGCTGTTTAACGAACACGGGTTTGTCGGCTATAACATGGGAATCGGGGGGCAATATACCCAGGACGCCTATTATAAGCTGGAAGAAGTACTGAACGTTCAGAATCCGAAATTGGTCGTAATCGAAACCAACCTGCTGTTTCGCAAACGGAATATTGTCACAAGCTTTAATACGGCCTTCAAGCGGATAGCCTCAAAGTATTTCGGTGTTATCCAGTATCACGATCAGTGGAAGAAGGTTGATGTTGAGAACCTTGGAAAGGTTTTCGGCCAGAAAGACACGAAAATAGATCCGGTCAAGGGTTTTATTTATCAGACACCAGTGAATCCGTATTCCTCTGGCACGTATGTGAACAAGACGACGAAACGCGGGGCGATTCCAACGGTGTCGGAAGACTATTTGAACCGCATGATTGAGTTATGCCGCTCTCGCAATACCGAGGTATTTCTCTACACTTCCCCTTCACCTATCAATTTCAAATATGAAAATTACAATGCGATTGAAAAATATGCCTCGGATCAAGGGCTGACCTATATTGATTTCAACCAGATCTATGATCAGGTTGGCATTGATTGGTCAACGGATACCTATGATCGTGGTGATCACCTGAACGCAAGCGGGGCAAAGAAAATCAGTCAGTATCTGGGGAATTATATCGCTGAGCACTATTCTTTAGCAGATCATCGCAACGATCCTGCTTACGTCAGCTGGCAAGCTGCATTAACGAACTATAAAAAAATGACCAAGAGCGAATAACGCCTGGTCATTTTTTTAACGGTTCTTGGAGCTGTACTGGTGAATCCGGCATGGGAATAATGACCAAGGGATGATGATGGACAACGGCACATTGCAGGTTTTCAACTGCAAAGACATCGGTTAATGTGCCAGGACACGGTATGCGATGGTTATAGTATTCCAGTATGGGAATACTGCTGTATTTGCTCGTGGCTTCATGCGTGCACCAGATCTGGTAGAATTCTCGCAGGGGACAGGGTGCCTGGGAAATCTGCAATCGTTCGGCATCAT
The DNA here is from genome assembly GCA_937874965.1 of uncultured Erysipelotrichaceae bacterium. GTDB lineage: Bacteria > Bacillota_I > Bacilli_A > Erysipelotrichales > Erysipelotrichaceae > CALNCD01. The sequence goes on from CALNCD010000180.1 coordinate 1,806, forward strand.
TGAAGTAGCGTTGCTGAATTGCTGCGGTTTGGCGCGGCACTCGGTATTCGCAATCCACACCGATTGTCAGGAGTGAAAGTCCGATAATCAATGTTGATGCGCAATGACTGATTGAGAAGTGCAATGGGCTCTCAAGGTAGGGTTTCATGGTTTCTGTGTATTTGAAATCTGCGGAACGTTCCGCTAATCCGCAGATTTCCATGATGCGATCAAAACAAAGATGACTGGCTTTAATTGCAGCATGTTCTGTCGTAGGAAGGGTTGTAAGAAAGAGGTAATCCGTGGTTTCCAGATGTAGTTTCATAAGTTCTCCGTCTTCATGGTAGCATGGTTCAAGGTCGTGTACAAGTTTTGGATTGTCCATAATTCTGCGCTAAGTGTTGTGCTATAATGCAAGAGAAAGGTGTTGGCTATGGATAACTACGAAATTGATGACCAGATCAATGTATTTAAGGATAAAATTGGTAATTTCAGAGAACTGATGATGCACTATGAATGTGCCTTGCTGGAGGTTCAAACGAAGTTAGGCGTATTAAACAACGAATTGGGGTTGCAGCGGGAACGTAATCCTTTTGAATCCATCCGTTCGAGGATCAAGGAACCCAGAAGCATCTATGACAAACTGGTCAGGAAAGATGTTCCCATCACGGTAGAAAGCATTGAGAAGCATTGCTTTGATGTTGCAGGTATCCGGGTTATTTGCTCTTTCACAGAAGATATCTATGCATTGGCCCAATTATTGATTCAACAAGACGATATTCAGCTGATCCGTCAGAAAGATTATATTGCCCATCCTAAGGAGAACGGCTATCGAAGCCTTCATCTCGTTGTTCAAGTTCCGATATTTTTATCAACGGGCAAAACCTATGTCAAGATTGAAATTCAGTTCAGGACAATAGCAATGGATTTCTGGGCAAGCCTGGAACATAAAATGAAGTACAAGAAAGCCGTTGAAGACGATTTGCGGCTGGAACAGAAACTGAAAGATTGCGCTGACCGTATTCACGAACTGGATGAGGAGATGCAATCGATCCGAAGTATGATGATTCAAAGAGAGGCTTAGGTCTCTTTTTATTTAAGATACTTGGAACATGTTATATGAATAATTTCAAGAAACAGGGGTGTAAGAAAAATAGTGCCCACAGGGCAGTGCAATCATCATTCTAAGAGGCTAAACTATAATTTATACGTATTGTAGAGAGTTAGGGGTGGTTGTTATTCAGTGGATTATCATTCAGGACGATAAAAACAGATATAAGCACGTTTTAAAACAAATTGATGTCCTGAATCTGGATGTCAATCCTTCCATCCTCTTCTTCAGAAGTCTTCAGGCTTTGCAGATTGAGCGGATAACCCAGGCGATTGATGTGGACCTGATCCTTCTGGATCAAGTGGTTTCTGGAGCGGAACTTAATAATTGCGGGTACTTTCCATGTCCGATTTTGCTTTTTTCGGTGTTTATCGGCTTGCCCTTGGATGCTTTGCGTTGTTTTTCACAAGTAAAAAAAAGACAGTATTCCCACATCGTCTTTGCCTACGCCAAGGAACGCTTGGTTTATCTGAGGCGCTTGCATCAGCTGGATGTGTCCCGTCGGCCGTTGCGGCTGCTTTTTTCGGATGCACAAGGTGAATTTCTTCGGGTTCATCATTCGTATCTGGTGAATCCATGGCATATCGTTGCGGTTAAAGCCGATTATGTCGTTATGAGCGGCGACTTTGAAGTTCCGCTTGGAAAGACCTATCGTGACACTATCTTGAAGCAGCTGAAGGTCTTGAGGGGGAACGTATGATTCAGGGAATAGTACTTGAGAATATCGAAACACATTCATACCTCAAGATAGATTTTCAATACAATGCCGCTATACGTAAGGAAGTCATGATTATCGGTGAAAGCGGCAGTCAGAAGTCATTGGTGTTTGAACTCATGCGGGTCTTTTTAGAAACCGTGGATCCTCAGCTTCTGCCTTATGGGGTCTCTTTGGACGAGGCCTTGGCTGCATTGATTGCTGATCCTAGGCGAGAGGCCCGGATTACCTGGCGTTTCTTTCTCTCGCGGACCGAGTATGCCTATACATTGAAGTTTAATTCCAAAGGCGAACTTCTGGAGGAACTTCTTACTTTCTCAACAACCAGTGCCAAGGGAATCCTTCTCCAGAGCGGGCTGAAACCTCAGGACAGACAGGTCAGTGAACTCCAGAGAGCGATGAAGGGGGATAGCCTGGCACTGGACCTCAAGCCGATGGATCGGGGCAGGGTACGTTCATTCTGTGAATTTATCCAACGGCTTGTCGTCATTAATCATGGTCACTGGTTTCAGGTCGAAGGTGTGCAGTCAAGGTCCAGGCTTCGTCTGCAGGAGGGATTCGTGAAACCTGGTCAACTGCCGCTGATTATGCAGTATGAAGCCATCATGAATGGTTTTCTTCAGGAGATTGCACCGTCATCGCTGATTGTCCATTACAGTTTTACGCATCGCAGACAGCAGATCTACTATGCACTGACAGTTCGTCAAGGATATCGTCATCTCACGGTGCTCATTGAGCAGCTGGCATTGATTGTCGAAGCTCTGCTTAGTCTGCATGATGACTATGTGATTTTCTATGATGCCCTGGATTTACGGGTGGACCAGTTTCTGCTTCAAGCAATTCTGGAACTGTTTACCGCATGGAATAAGACGCAATTTGTGTTTTCTGTCCAGACTCCTGCCTTATTGAAATCAATGCGGCCGCAGAATGTTTTATTTGCCTATGCGGATGGGGAACGTTTTGTGATGCGTTGGCTGCATTCAATTTTGAAGACACAGGCCAACAACAATAATCAAGTCAGGTACGAACGGGGGAATTTCCATCCGGTTGAGGTTGTTGTCCGATCGTCGGTTTTGAAAAGCCTGACAGAATGGGTAGAACTGTATCATACTTTAAATGGAAACTAGAATTCTTTTTTTCATTCGTGAACTTTTGATGTCTTATCTCTTCCCCTTTTGTCTGTAATCGGTTACAATACAGTTAAGGAGGTGGTTCAATGAGACCGCTAAGCCGATTCTTCGATCCAGTGCTCAGCATTGTCCTGAACCACACAGATTTTTCATAAGGGAAAAAAGCGGGTTTGCGCCTGCTTTTTTTCTACCCGAATCCAGAGGAGGATATTCAGATGAATGACAATGAAAAACTGTTCTTTGATGCATGTGCACAGGGTAATGCGCAGATTGTGAATGATTTGCTTGGTCAGGGCGTTGATGTCAATCTGGTCAATGGCGAGTTCAGGACCGGTTTGATGCGGGCGAGCAAGCGCGGAAATACGGATGTCGTCCTTGTTCTTTTGAAACATCATGCGAATCCCAATCTGCTGGACTTCAATCATAAAACAGCTTTGATGGGTGCAGCAAAGAAGGGACATGATGCAATTGTGAATGCCCTTATCCATGCTTCGGTCAATATCCAGGACAATAACGGACGTACGGCATTGATGCGTGCTGCCTTTCTGGGGCACTATGAGGTGGTATTGCTGCTGCTTGACGCAGATGGTGATGTCAATCTCGGTGACAGTATGGGGAGAACTGCTCTGATGGAGGCCTGCTTGACCTATCGCATGGATATCATCAAGTTGTTGCTTGATCGGGGTGCTGATGTCAATGCCCGTGATATTAATGGGTGCAGTGCACTGATGCGTGCCAGTTATTCCGGCTATGTTGAATTGGTGAAGTATCTTCTTGATCATGGTGCGGATAAAGAACTGACGGACCATGAGGGGCAAAAAGCAATTCATTACGTGCGCGACTATAATTTTGATACGCTTAAGCCGTATTTGAAGTAGGAGGAGCTATGAGAGACTATCGTGCACATGAAATCCGTAATATTGCTGTTTTAGGGCATAGCGGAAGCGGAAAATCGACAGTTATGGAAGC
>CALNCD010000181.1 GCA_937874965.1 uncultured Erysipelotrichaceae bacterium
ATCAAAAATCAAGGTTTCAAAACGTGGCATAATAACTCCTTTTACAAACGGGCGAGCGAATTAAACGCGATTTGGATCGCGGCTGGATCAAGATCTTCTCCGATCAGTGTGACACCTGATGCAGGTTTAAGGGATGGCTGAATTGTCAAGGCACTCCAGGTGTATTGGATGTCACGGGTTGCGTCATCAATGATCAGAACGCCTTTGATCCGGACAAGAACATAGTTGGATGCAAGCCAATCCACGAATTGCCTGATGGTTGTTTCACTGAAAGCGGCCTCGCTTCGAAGTTCGACATGGTTCATCACTCGGTTTTGACGATGATTTACCAGGATCTGGGGGACATAGCTGGCTGTTTCGAAGAGATGCTGAACAGTTGAATCATCGATTGCCTGCAGATCAAGGCAGGGTTTGTCATCAAAGGACGGAAGTTCCTGGCTGCTGACTAAATCCGTGTGGCTTAAGACCAGTGTATCACAGGCTGAAATCTGGTTGGTGTAAAAATCATCGAAGTTCTCACTGTACATGGCATGCCGATGAGCATTCACAACAGTGATCACTGCACTGATCCGAGTTTGCACGCTGATGCGAGGATGCGAACATTGCAGAATGACTTCAGAGAGATTGGCAATGCCTGAGGGTTCAATCACGATACGGGTCGGATGATAGGTTTTCTGGATCTTTTCAATCGTCTTGCTTAAGTCATCTCCAAGCGAACAGCAGATACACCCGTTGCTGAGCTCACTGATCACTGAGTTCTTGGCGGTCAATTCATTCTGGTCGAATTGAATGGATCCGAAGTCATTTTCCAGGATAATCAAGGGTTCATGCGCTTGATACTGATTCAAATAGCGTTTAATCAAGGAAGTTTTACCGCTTCCCAGAAAGCCGCTGATAATAATGAGATCACTCATATAACCTCCTATGGATAGATATATTCATCGTTTGGTTTAGTGGTTTTGATTGCAGTCATCAAGGTCAGGTAAGGCACTTGCTTTCCATTGAAACCGGCAGTGCTCAGTTTTCCTTTAAAGACGTACCACTGGCCATTTTCCAGGGTAATCGCTGGATTTTTCCATGCATTCAGGCCGATCGGTGTTAAATCAGCGCTGCAGCAAGACATGAGCAAGCGTGCAACCGCAAATTCATCGGACTTCATCCGGTTTTCATCCCAATGCACATAACCGGTGATCGTTACCATATAATCCTGGTACATTGCCTGATTTTCATTCAGTTCAAATATCCAGGCAAGAAAGTACTCATTACTGATGGTAATTGATTTGGTGGCTTGATTCAAACCTTCTTGAATAAACGGTGCGTTAGCGCGTTGCTGTTCAGTCGTCAACGCTGGCGCGCTGCTGGTATTCGCCGAAGAAGAGGCGTCCGTTGAAGGGGCTGTGCTTGCAGGGCTCTTTGGCGTTTCTTCTGCAGGTGCTTGCGCGGAAGGTGTCTGGGTATTTGAAGGCGAAGGATCAGCGGTCACCGGGTTTTCGGAGGCTGAATCGGGAGCAGTGGCGGCAGGGGCTTCTGAACTGCTGGTTGACTTTGTTTGCTTTGATTGACTTTGAATAAAGGTTGCGCCATCGTCAATTGAGTTAGGAAGAGTGGTTGGATTAAGTGTACCAAGGGGAATCAGCATCAGAATGATCGGAACAATCAGGACGTAGAGATGACGGTATGACTGGCGATAGTTCTGATAGAACAGAAGGCGTGAGCGGTTGATTGTCCATAAGAGTATCATGATGACACATAGCCACAGAAAAGGAAGCATCGATGGATTCACGTATGTTTTATACCGGTCAAAAAGAATCAGATACAGAAGGATACCGATAAAAATAAGAAAGACAATGAGTTCAACCAAAATTTGACGGTTTATTTTTTTCATAGGATTCACACCAGACTTAAAGTCAAGGGGACAAGAATCAGTGTAATGGTTGCTGCAACGAGGGTTAATTTAAGGATGAATTGCTTTTTGAACTGGGCGGAGAGCAGAATGACATTCTTGATATCCATGATCGGTCCAAATACCATAAAACTCATGGTTGCGGGAAGCGGGAACTTTGAACTTAATCCTTTCGCGACCACGGCATCTGAAGAAGAACACAGGGAAAGAACAAAAGCAAAGACCATCAGAATCAATGAACCGATCCAGATATTGGACGAGTTTGATGTAAACCATGATTTAGGCAAATACATCTGAATCAATGCTGACAGAAAACAACCGATCAGAATATAGCGGGCAATCGCAAAGAATTCATTCTGGGAGTTAGCGATGACCAGTCCTAGTTTTTCTTTGAGAGTACGTGGTTTCTGTGTGCTTAATGATCCTTCCAGAATTCCGCAGTTGCAGACAATCTGTACTGCTGTCGTATTCAAAACAATGGCTTCTGTTTTCGTCTTAAGAAAGGTCAGTCCGATAAGCAAGGAGACAACGATACCGAAACCGACACGCAATGCCATGACTTTGAAATCATTGCCGAAGGCAAAGTAGGTCGAAATCATGACGAGTGGATTGATGATCGGTGTTGCACACAGAAAGGTTACTGCTGCACTGACCGGCAGTTTCTTGCGGATCAGGCTGTTGAAGATCGGGATGCTGGCAAAATCGCATACCGGAAGCCTAAAGCCGGCACATATTGCGTAGGCCATGCCAAGAAAGGGTGATTTTGGAAAGTGATCTTCAAAAAAGGTTGCGGGAACAAAAACAAGAATGATGGAGGATATCAGAACACCCAGGACCAGAAATGGCAGAGCTTGCAGCAGCATGCCCAGATAGATGGTCAGG
>CALNCD010000182.1 GCA_937874965.1 uncultured Erysipelotrichaceae bacterium
TCATTCCGGTCAGATTTACAATCCAGGTGTTCCATTTGAGCGCCACATTAGTTATCAGTTCTCACTGTCAAAATTAAATGAATAAAAATAACGAGAATGCTTTAATTAGCGGATCACTTGTGGTAGACTGATTTAGTCAATCGGGTCCGCTTAACATTAATGACCCTTATTCATAGATGGATAAGGAGGAATTATGATAACATGTACCCATCTTTCAAAATCATTTCGAATACCAGTCCGGAAAGGCGGAACCAAAGAGGCTTTCAAAGCCTTTTTCAAGCGCGATTATCGGATGATCCAAGCGCTTGATGACATCAGCTTTTCAATCCCTGAAGGTGAGATTGTCGGCTATATCGGGCCGAATGGAGCAGGGAAGAGCAGTACAATCAAAATTATGTCCGGTATTCTGAAAGCCGACCATGGAACTGTAGAAATTAATGGACTGGATCCATTCAGGAACCGAAAGGAACACGTGAAGAATATCGGTGTTGTTTTTGGTCAGCGCTCACAGCTTTGGTGGGATATTCCGGTGATTGATTCGTTTGAACTGTTGAAATCCATTTATGCAATCCCTGAGGCCGTTTACCAGGAACAGCTTTCTGAACTGACTGCAATTCTTGATTTAGGATCGATTCTGAATATGCCGACACGGCAGCTTTCCTTGGGGCAGCGGATGCGATGCGAGATTGCGGCTTCTTTGCTGCATCGGCCTCGAATTCTGTTTCTGGATGAGCCGACCATCGGTTTGGATGCAATTTCAAAAGTTGCTGTCCGCTCTTTTATCAAGACCATCAATCAGCGCCATAAAACGACGATTATTCTGACGACGCATGACATGCAGGATATCGAATCATTGGTGGATCGCGTTATCTTGATCGGGAAGGGGAAGCTGCTTTTTGATGGTTCAATGATGGAACTAAAGCAGAGTCATCGGCCTACTGCCCAGCTACGGTTTAGCTATCAAGGGAACCTTCAGCCTTTGATGAGCAGCTATGAGGTCATTGAATCAAGGGAGCAGTCTGCAACAATCCGGATTATAACGACTGTTTCGCAGGCCCTGATCCAGATTGCAGAACAGGTCGAAATAATCAGTCTTGATCTGGATGGCCAAGGACTCGATGCGATGATTGTCGATATTTATCGGGATTATGAACTATGAGGGGCTATCTGGGTTTGTTTAAGGTGAGGTTCATTGCTGGCCTTCAGTACCGCAGTGCAGCATTGGCGGGAATCGCCACACAGTTTGTCTGGGGTTTTATGAGTATCTTGCTTTATCAGGTTCTGAGTACTCAGCAGATGCCTGCAGATCAGCTTTCGACCTATTTCTGGCTGCGCCAGGCTTTCTTGACCCTTATTGCCGTCTGGGCAATGGATACAAGTCTTTTCAGCGGTGTAGAAAGCGGGGAATTTGCTTATGAATGGGTAAGACCCTATGATCTTTATTCCTTCTGGTTCGTGCGTAATCTTGCATATCGCCTTGCCCGCTGTCTGCTTCGCTGTTTTCCGGTTCTAGTACTGGCCTTTTTTCTGCCGGATCCGTTTCGGCTGCATCTCCCGGTCTCGTTTGCAAGCTTCGCTTTCTTCTTGGTGTCGCTGTTGCTTTCGTGCTTGCTGATTGTTTCTATCAACATGATTATTCTTCTTCTGACCTTCTTTACAAAGAATTCACTGGGGGTCAGGGTTATTTTTACGGGATTCTTTGATTTGCTGGATGGCAGCAGCATCCCTTATCCTTTTTTCCCCGCATTGCTGAGGCAGATACTGCAGATCAGTTTTTTCTATGGCTTGAGCACAACACCGTTCTTTATCTATTTGGGGCGGATCGAACCGCTTCGAAGTATTGCTTTTCAGATAGGGTGGTTAATTGTGATGATCGGTATTGGACGCTGGTTGATGCGCCATGTGCGTTATCGGCTCGAAGTCTTTGGAGGTTGATATGCGGCTCTATCTTAAGTTTTTTCTGACTCATCTGAATGTTCAGCTTCAAAACAGAGTGTCCTTTGCGTTAATGTGCACCGGGCAAGCCTTGCTGGCTTTTTCTAATTTGTTTGTCGTCCTGGTTTTGGTTTCACCTTTGCGCCTTATTGATGGTTTCCGTCTCGAGGAGATTTTGCTCGCAGGGTCAATTGTGTTGATGTCGTTCTCTTTGGCTGAGTGTTTTGCCCGTGGCTTTGATCGGTTTGCGCTCCTTTTAGGGAACGGACAGTTTGATAGGATGCTGCTGCAGCCTCGAAATATCGTTTTTCAGGTCTTTGCAAGCACGATGGATTTTACCCGTTTAGCGCGGGTCGGGGTTGCTGCTGCGATTCTTACGGTAAGTTTGCTTAACGTGTATGTCACAAACATCCTGCTGCTGGCGGCAATGGTTGTTGCTGGAACTACTGTCTTTATTTGCCTGTTTATCATCTACGGGTCTCTGTGTTTCTTTACGACGGAGTCCTTGGAATTCATGAATATACTGACGGATGGAGCACGGGAATTCGGTGTTGTTCCTTTTTCGTTCTACGGCAAGTCTATTCTGCGATTCTTGACGTTTGTGATTCCGATGGCAGGTTTCCAGTATTATCCCTTGCTTGCCTTGCTGGGGAAGGCGCCTTTGCTGAGTGCTTCTATGCTTCTTACCTGCTTTATCTTTATTATCCCGACAGGACTGCTGTGGCATGCCGGACGCGTTCATTATCGCTCTACCGGTTCTTAATCGGCAGTGTTGTTTAAGAATGTGAAAAATGATATAGTAAATGTAGTTTAAGGAGTATAAAATGACACAACTAAATTGGAAAAAACCACTGTTCTGGATAATAGTTGCCTGTCTGGTAATTGCTTTGGTGTCCTCAATTGTTGTGATTGCCAATCATTCAAAAAAGAAAGATTCTGGAATATCCTATGTGTTTACAACGGATTCCTATGCCTATTATCAAACGAATAAACTTGATTTTCGCTTTATCGTCGCAACGGTCTCGGTTGAAACTGACCCGTCCGTAAGTGTTCTTCCTTTGAACAGCTTATACACAGATGGCATTAATCTTGGATCAATCAGCACTTATTTGGCAGAAGTCAATACTGCAGGCGGTGACTTGAGTCAGTTCCAGTTTGCATCGGATGCCATAGGGCTGACGCAAGGGAAGGCGACATTCACCTTGTTTATTCCTGTGTTGTCTTCTCAATTGACACAAGTAACCCTGTTCTACGGAACATCCAAACAATCTGCTGGTGTTTTCAGTCTGGAAAACGTTGCCAATGCCGGTGATCTTTCTGCGGTAAAACTCAATGAAACCCCAAGCGTGGATCCGGTTGATCCGAGCGTATCTGTTCAGGGTGATACCTTGACATTGATCTCAAACAAGGATGATTTCCGTTTTTATGACAGTGCAGGCAACTTGTCAAGTGTCTCGCCGATTTCAAGCAGTGCGACTGTCTATGCTTATGCCTTTACAGTCAGTAATCCTTCCGGAAAAGAAGTGACGATTCAGTCTGCTGTTCTGACAGTGGGTTCTGCGGATAGCGTCTCAGCTTTGGATAAGACCTATTATCTCGAAGGATACTCGAATTGCATCAGCACTGTATTGTCGGATAAATTATCGGGCGTTCTCTTTTTTGAAACATTCCGCTCAACTGTCTATTCAAATGCCAGCTCACTTTCATTGACGATTACACTCTCTAACGGTGATGTCCTGACGACGAAGGTTAAGTTATGATGAGAAGGATTAAGCTTTTTCTTCTGACTGTGCTGTTGTTACTATCAGTATTTACAGTGTCTTCTGCCGTCTACACGACTAAAGCAGCTGAATTGTCCCAATGCGGATTTTCAGTGGATATTATTACCGGCAAAGATGTATTTGTTTCACAGGGATGCTTTTCAACCTATGAAGCAGCATCTTCTAAAATGAATGAGGTTGGGCAAACGAATGCCACGGCGATTATTCGTCATGAGAGTGCTAAAGGAAGCCTTAAAGTCGTCAGTGCTTATCAGGGGATAGCCTATTCTTTTCCGAGTTATATTGATAAGTCGACCATTTCACTTTACGATAATGCGAATTTAGTCGATTCGCAGGCAAACCGGGTTTATTTCTCGGATACCTATCCGATGGACTATTTTGGCACGTTCAATACAGATTCAAATAATGTCAATGATTTTAGTGTCTCCGTAAAAGTGCAGGGGGCTGAAGGCTATATGGATTTTGATGCAGTGGATATTGTTCCGATGATTTACGTAGTGAATGGGTGGACCATAAAATCACCATTAGGAACATATACACCCTATCAAACGAATTATGTCGTTGAAAATGGGGTTCTGCGAATTCAGTATCGTCAGGCAACATCTTCCCTGACTTCAAGTAAAATCGGGAGTGTGTCGTCGACCGTTCCGGATGGTATCTATTATTCCTGGGATGGTGTGACTCTCTATACAGACAGGCTGTTCAAATCACCATTAAAGATAAACAATGCTGTCTATCGCAATGTTGTCTATTATCGTGATCTGTATCTTCGCACAAAGACAACTGTAACCGCCAAGCAGCTGGATGATTATCTGGCCAGTCAAATCGGCACTAATTCCAATTCCGTTTTGAAAGGGATGGGACAAAGCTTCATTAACGCTCAGGAGAAGTACGGGGTCAATGCTTTGCTGGTCTATGCAATCGCGATCAATGAGAGTGGTTGGGGGACATCCAGTTTTGCGCGATTACGCAATAACCTCTTTGGGATTGGCGCTATTGATTCAAATCCTGAAAATGCCAAGTACTTCAATACTGTTCAAGAATGCATTGAATACATGATGGGTGCATTGTTGACGCCAAACTATATTGATTTTCAATGTAATTACTATGGTTCTCAAATCGGATTAAAAAATGCCGGAATCGGTCGCCGATACGCCTCTGATCCTTTCTGGGGCATAAAGGCGGTAGCTCATGCGTATGCGATTAATGCCTCGATAAATAGTACCGATGAATTTCAAGAAAGCATTTATAAGCTGGCAAATAAAAATGTAAATATCTATGCTACGCCAACGAGCACAGTCCCTCTGCACAATTATTCGAAATCTTATACAAATGATATCTCAATTGCAGTGATCGGTGAATCGGGAGATTTCTTCAAGGTGAATCTGACAACGCCATTAACTGCTGATGGAGCTATAAGTTATCCGAAGGACGGTGTTCTGACGGCTTATGATTGGTCGTCGAATGTCGGTTATATCAAGAAGGCTGATCTATTGTTGATTTCTGAGAAAAAAGGGAATTCGAATAACGATGTCACAGTGATCGGTCCGGCTAAGAAATACATTGTAACGGATGGACCGCTTAACGTTCGTTCGACTTATTCTGCCAGCGGAACCAAAATAGGGTCATTGGCCCAGGATGAAGTCTTTACAGGTGAACTGATGTCTAATGGCTGGATAAAGCTGACGTACAGTAATCAGGTGGGATATGTCAGCGGTGATTATGTGAAAGAGTATGCTGAACCACAGTTTGATCGACGTGATTTGAATAAAGATGGTAAAGTTACTGTTGCTGATGTTCTGGTAATACGTTGGTCTATCTTTGGGACGGAAGTTTATACTGGTGATCGTTTTAAAGAAGTTGATCTTAATGAAGATGGAAAAATTACTGTAGCAGATGTTTTAATTATTCGTAAGTATATTAAAGAAGGTAATTAGGTGTAAACAATGAAAAAAATCAAGAATATTATTATTCATCTAGTAGTTGTGAGTAGTGTATGTTTAATTTCTGTTTCAGTATTTATGAATAGGATTGTTGCGGCAGGATCGGCGAGTATTAATGGTCCAGATACACTTGTTGTCGGAGAGTCAGCGACAATAAGTTATAAAGCTTCAAATACGAAAAATACCGGCTTTCAATTTTCTATTGTTTCAAGTGATAATTCAGTCATTTCATCCAGTGTGAGTGTTTATGATGATTCTTTTGAAAAAGCAAGTATCAGTGGATCATTTACTGTATCTGGATTAAAAGTCGGCAGCGCAACCTTAAGAATCACTTCAAATGAGTCAGTTGATGATACTGGTGCGGCTGTTACTTTTGTTGCTGAACATACAATTAAGGTCGTTGAGAAATCGACAGGCGGAAACACGGGCGGTAATACGGGTGGCGGTACTGGTGGTGGAAATACAGGGGGAAATTCCGGTGGAACAACAACTAATCCCTCTGAAACACCGACCGTGGTAAGACCATCGAAGGTTGCACTTGTTTCTTCCATGAATGTTGTTTCTGCTTCTGAAAAAAACAACGGTCAGGTTATCGCCTCTGTCACAACTGCTGTGGATGTGTTTGCATATGCTGTTGAGATTCCAACCCGCATCGATGCGTTTAAGATCAATGCTGTTGGTGTTGATGCTGAGACGACATTGACCTACGATACGGATTATTCATTTGCAGAGGGAGAAACAACCAAAGAGGTAACAGTTACTGCAGTTAAGGGTGATGTTCAGGAATCCTATACCTTAAGTGTGAACCGTAAGCTGGTCGTGAGTGTTCCGGTAACCGTTGCCGATAAGACATATTCGATTTATTCTGATGAACGCTTGGATGCGATCCTAGCAGGTTTAGGCTTCGTGAAAACTGATTACAGTTCTAATGACCTGACAGTGTCTTATTTCTTAATAGGCAGTGTTAAAGTGCAGTTGTTAAGCGATGCTCAGAATAATGCGTATTGGGCAGTCCTTGATGAAAACAATGCCGTACGTTCTCTGGTTTATCTCATGATTGATTCAAATCAGAAACCGTTCTTTATTGAATCAAAGCAGACAGGGGTTTCCGACACATTGTTGTCTCTGCCTTATGAAGCGCAATCACTGGCGGTCTCTGATTTGCTGCATTCGATTGATTCGTCGCTGACGTTCTCTGCAGCTCCATCTGGCTGGTCGTATCAAAATGGTCTTGTTGTTTATGGCTTTGGCGAAGATGGGGTTGAAAACACGTTCTTCGTTAATCCGGTTGATAATTCTGTAACACGTGCGATTATCGCGTTTGACCGCAAGCCCACATTCAATGCGTTGCCTTGGATTGTGGCAGGGGGTTCATTCATTGCTTTAGCAGGAATTGGTGTGTTTGAGCTGATCCGTTTCCGAAAACTAAAAAAACAAAGACCCATCGGGTCCAGTTTTAAAGAACGGCATCAAAGCTAAGCCATCTAGATGAGATAGACAATCGCAATAAAGTGGCAAATACACGCCATGTTAATAAACAAATGCCAGATGAAGTGGAAATACGGTCTGGTTTTTTGTTTGTAGAACCAAGCACCGACAGAATAGAAAACACCTCCGCCAAGAATCAAAGCAATAAAGGCGATGCCGCTTTCGCGAATAATCTGCGGAATAAAGAGAACAGCAAGCCATCCCATAATAAGATAGATAATAATACTGGCTTTGGTCTTGCGGTTGGATGAGAGTGATTTGTAAAGGATACCAAAAAGAACACAGATCCATTGGATTGCGAAAATCACCCAACCTAATAGACCGCCGACAATATACAAGGCTATCGGTGTATAGGAACCGGCAATCGCCACATAAATGAAGATATGGTCCAACTTCCGGAAGATATACTTATGCTTGGTGTCATAAGCCATGGAATGATAGAGGGTTGAAGCAAGAAACATGAGAAACATTGAAATGATAAAGATAGATTCGGAAACAGCTAGCAATGTTCCGCCCTTAAGGTAAGAATGAATAGCAACATAAGGTAAAAGACACAGCAAAGCGACGCACATGACACCATGTGAGACACTGTTTCCGACCTCCTCTCCGAAGGATAGGTGAACGATGGGGAGTTTGTATTTGTTCGGGTTTGATTGACTCATAAGACCTCCTTGCCGGTATGATTTCACGTAACGAGCAAGCAGGAGGCTTAGCCTCCTGCTGTGGTGGATTTCTTGCTCAGGGTCGGCGTAATATGAATATCTTTGTGGAATCCATCCTTAGGACTTAGATAGAGAACGGAGTTTGTCTCACGAGTGTCGTCTTCTTGATAAATTGGATCAGTAAGCTTGATTGATGCACCTTTCGCATTGATTGAAGCGACGGCACTTTCCAACTGAGACAATGTCTTGGCATTGATCAGCAGTGACGAATCGTCCCCGGTTAATGTTTTTCCTAGGGAGATATTGACAATAATCTTCGTGTTTTTATCGATGGCTGTTCCGGGTTCTGGGGAAACAACGTTCAAAACGGTATCAGCCGGTGTATCTGAATAAGAATAGGTATATGTAAGATTAGTTAATCCATTGGTTGTTTTATAGGTTTCGACTTCTTTTTTACTCCAGCCGGCAAAGTCATCCAACACCAGGGTAGAAGATCCGCTCGAGAGGACAATTGTCAGGGTTGATCCTTCGTCGATGGACTGGTCGGCACTTACTGATTGTGAAATGACTCGCCCTTCTGCGACTGTACTCGAATTCTCAGTTTTGAAATTGACAGTAATTGAGTTTCGTTCACCCCATTGTGTGATTTCATCTTTTGTATAACTTGTGAAATTCGGCACGACGACACGGACAACAGCAGGGGCTGTAGATCCGGATGAGATGACAAATTCGATGGGATCCGATCGTTTCATCACTGATCCGCTGCGTGAACTGCGGATAAAGTAGTTCTCTTCGATGGTGGTGCTTTCTTCCCGCTGGAAGGTGACATTGCTAAGGTGATTGGTTTTGACCCACTCCGAAATCTGAGTCATTGTCATACCGTTGAAACTGATCAGGCTAACGTCAACGGTGGGATCAAAGCCCTTGGACAGCGTTATTGTGATAGCAGTGTTCGAACTGATTTCCTGCCGGGCAGGTACGCTTTGCGAGATGACTGTATCCGTGGAAACAGTTTCGCTGTATTCGTCAGTAAGTAGAACCTGAGTCATCGAATTCGTGTCAATCCAGGCTTGGACTTCACTGCGGGTCTTCTGCGCAAAATCAGGCATTTTCAAGGCTGGAGCAGATGTCAGCAGGGAACTGCCGTACAGGGATGAGACACTCAAGACAATCCCGAGGACAAATCCAAGCGCCGTTATTTTAATATTTTCTCTCATGGTTCGCCTACTTTACCAGCTGCAACACCGCATAGATCAGAACGACCAGCAATGAACCAGCTAAGAATCCTAGTGTTAAGTATTGAAGTTTATTTTTCATAAGCACTCCTATCCATACAAGTATATCATACTGTGTACGAGATAAAAATGAAAGCGTAAGCGACTGAAATAGGTGTGAACACGTAGTGGATATGATATGATATTGGAGGTGATGGTATGAGAGATCGAATTGTTTCTATGGTATTTACAGTGAGTTTGCTGCTTGTTCTCGCAACACTCCTGCTTTTAAATGCATTTAGTTTTATCAGCGGTCCGGCCATGGTGCAGGATGCTCACGATTTAGAAGTGGTTCAAAACTTTGAAAAATCAAATAAACTGACGAATCTCGTCTATCTGAATCGGTTCGCTTTAAATGAAGTTGCGTATCTTGTCAGGGATGAGGCGACTGTCTACGCAATCAGTGAGAACAGTATTCTCTATACAAGTACACCCTTGAAAGATGATCAGAGTGCTCTGGAGACTTATGCTGCATCATTGGGCTTGACTGGGGTTACGTATAACTACGGGTATTATCATTCTAAAATCGTGTATACGCTTGTCAGCGATGAGGCGGAGGTCTATGTGGATCCTGCCACGCTAACGAGTGTCTTTATCTGGAGAAAGGGGTAGTCTATGTGGTATCAGAAAGCCTATGTTAACCGGCGTGATTGGATTTTGGAAAATCTGCCGGTCCTTAAGTTATCCTCTACTCAGGCCATGGTTGTCTTGATGATTGATTATCTGAATTTCCAGCAGAGTCCGGTATCCATCGATATACTCGCTAAACGGCTTGGCATGGATGTGAAGGATGTGGATGAAGCTGTCTTTGTTTTAACATCCCGCAAGGCCTTGAAAGTTCGGGTAGAACGCGATACCGTTGTGTTCAGCCTGGACGGTCTGTTTGAGAATAACCTGTATGAATTCGTGGATGAATCAATTTTCAATGTGTTTGAAACTGAATTCTCACGGCCGTTATCCCAGCATGAATTTACAACTTTAAATGAATTTCTGGCAAAGTATTCTCAGTCAGAGATTCTGAACGCCCTACGTGCTGCCTCGATTCAGCGAAAACTGACGATGCCCTATATTCACTCTATTCTTGTGAATAACAGAAAGGATACGAATGGAAGCCTCTGAAATCCTTGACAGGATAGAACAGATGTATCCGGATGCCAAAGCTGAACTTCACTTCCGTAATTCATTCGAACTTCTGATTGCGGTTATTCTTTCGGCCCAAACGACCGATGTTCGGGTGAACCTGACTACTCCAGGATTGTTTGCTGCATATCCTACTGTTTACGATCTTGCCAAGGCAGATGTAAATCAGGTCGAAGATCTCATCAAGCAGATCGGACTCTATCGTATGAAAGCAAAGAACATTATTCGGTGTTCACAACAGATTGTCGAAGATTTTCAGGGAGTTGTTCCTGAAAACAGGAAGGCGTTGATGTCTTTGGCCGGGGTCGGCCGAAAGACGGCAAATGTTGTTCTTTCAGTTGCTTTCGATCATCCGGCTTTAGCTGTGGATACGCATGTTGACCGTGTTTCCAAACGGCTTCGGCTGGCGAAGCCGACTGATACGGTGGAACAGGTTGAGCAGAAACTCATGCGGAAAATCCCGAGAAACCGCTGGAACAAAGCCCACCATCTCTTGATTTTCTTTGGACGCTATACTTGTCTGGCTCAGCGGCCGAAGTGTGAAACATGCCCGTTCACCGAGTTTTGCCGGTATTATCAGAAAAAAAACAGCAGTTCTTCATGAATGCTGTTTTTAAATGGCAATGTAGTGAAATTATCTAGTAGGTTCCTTGCCACAATCCATTGGCTTGAAGCCAGGATTTAAATTTTGCGG
>CALNCD010000183.1 GCA_937874965.1 uncultured Erysipelotrichaceae bacterium
CGTGGTAATCAGAGCCGGTAACGTCACTTCCAGGATTTCACTGTGCTCCTCATAGGCTTTTTTAACCCGCAAGACACCTTCCTTGAGCTGCATGACTTCTTCAACATAGGTCACTTGAGGAAGATTCAGCCGCTCAGCGACCTGCGGCCCCACTTGGGCAGTATCACCATCAATCGCTTGACGACCCGCAATGATCAGATCATACGGATACCTCCCTGCTGCTGCCGCAAGGGTATTGGATGTGGCCCATGTATCCGCACCGGCAAACTTTGGATCGCTGATCAACGTGACGTCATCGACTCCCATTCCCAGTAGTTCACGCAGCATTCCCACAGCTTGATTCGGTCCCATCGTAATGACCCGGACATGTGCGCCTGCAGCATCCTTAAGGCGCAGGGCTTCTTCAACACCCGCCAGGTCATCAGGATTTGCAATGCTCGCAACCCCGGTTCGGATCAAGGTTCCGTTTTCTTTGTCAATTTTCATTTCGGTCGTATCCGGAACTTGCTTTACAAGTACAATGATATTCATGTTTTCCTCCCGCTCTATCGAAGTACAGCGCCACCGATAACCATGCGCTGAACCTCAGATGTACCTTCATAAATTTCAGTGATTTTCGCATCACGCAGCATCCGTTCGACCGGATAGTCACGTGTATAACCATACCCGCCCAGAAGCTGAATTGCCTTGTCCGCAACAAACATGGCTGTTTCCGATGCATAGAGTTTGGCCATGGCCGCCTCGACACTGTAGTTCTTTTTCTGATCCTTCAGAATTGCAGCACGGTACACCAGTAATCGGGCAGCATCAATCCGTGTCTTCATATCGGCAATCGTAAACTGTGTATTCTGGAATGCAGAAATCGGTTTATTGAACTGCTTACGTTCCTTAACATAGGCAACGCTTTCCTCCAGCGCACCCTGAGCAATTCCCAACGCTTGAGCCGCAATCCCGATTCTCCCGCCATCCAACGTTTTCATCGCAATCCTGAATCCTTCGCCTTCTTTCCCCAGTAAATTTTCCTTAGGCAGACGCACATGATCAAAGATGAGTTCGCGGGTTGCCGAGCCACGGATTCCCATCTTTTCTTCATGCTTACCAAATGAAAATCCTGGCGTGTCTTTCTCGACGATAAAAGCACTGATCCCCTTGGTTGCCTTGCTGCGGTCACTCATCGCAAAGATAATATACACATCTGCTTCTCCAGCATTCGTAATGAAGATTTTGGAACCGTTTAAGCTGTAATGATCTCCTTCATCCACAACAATCGTCTGCTGCCCGGAAGCATCCGTGCCTGCATTGCTTTCCGTTAAGCCAAAAGCAGCTAGCTTACGGCCGCTGGTTAAATCAGGCAGATACTTTTCTTTTTGCTGAAGTGTTCCGAATTCAGCAATCGGCGAGGTTCCCAGTGAAGTATGGGCAGACAAGATAACCCCGGTCGTCGCACAGTTTCTGGACAACTGTTCAACGGCGAGAATATAGGCAAGCGTATCTGAACCCGATCCGCCAAATTGCTTATCAAAGGGAATTCCAAAAAGCTTCAAAGCTTTTATTTTTTCCACATTCTCACGTGGAAAACGTTCCAGTTCATCCGTTTCCTTTGCCATCGGTTTTATTTCCCGATCTGAGAACTCCCGAAAGACTTTCTCCAGCAAAAGATGCTGTGCATCCAGTTCAAAATTCATAAAAATTCCTTTCTAGCGCGGTAGCAGCACTAAGGCTTCACCTTCAATGACGCAGACATTCTCCTGATTTTCGACAATCGTCTTCAGCCGGGTCCTCCCCTTTTCACGAATTTCCAGAATTTCAACTGTCGCACGCAAGGTATCATTCAGATAGA
The DNA here is from genome assembly GCA_937874965.1 of uncultured Erysipelotrichaceae bacterium. GTDB lineage: Bacteria > Bacillota_I > Bacilli_A > Erysipelotrichales > Erysipelotrichaceae > CALNCD01. Next base: position 1,841 of record CALNCD010000183.1, read on the forward strand.
CCGGTTTCAAGAACTTAAGGTCCTGACTCAGATAGATGGTACCAGGACCAGGAAGCTGCGTTCCTAAAACCGTTGAAATCAAAGAACCAGCCAGCATACCATGAACAATCCGTCCCTTGAACATGCTTTGCTTTGCATAGACATCGTTGATGTGCGCCGGATTAAGGTCACCGCTTATTCCCGCAAACAGGATCACATCAGCCTCAGTCATCGTCTTGGTGAAGGACGCACGATCCCCCACCTGATACACCACATTCTCTTGCATAACTCACCCTTTTAATGATATATGAATCACCTTTCATATTTAGTATAGAAGGAATGAATTCACTTGTCAATAATAAGTGATATAAATCACAAGTAATAATGATAGCACTTACAGTAATGAGCGTTTTTTTAATGAGCCGATAAAAAAAGGTCAGTATCCTGACCTTTTAAACGATTTGGATGATTCATTGCAACTGCTCCCTCATCAATCCGATGAAGTTCCTTATTCCGTGAGTTCCGACACCAATGCATAGACCAGGCGGCAAGCATTGAGAAGATCCGGAATCTCGATAAATTCATGCACCGAATGAATCGCCTGCATCCCGACGCCTAAATCAACTGCATTCAGACCTCGGCTCCGATAGATATTCACATTGCTGGCCCCCCCGCTTTTGGACTCACCATAAGGTAATCCAAG
>CALNCD010000184.1 GCA_937874965.1 uncultured Erysipelotrichaceae bacterium
CAATCCAGCGACTGGTAATAGTAAACTCGTGTATTTGCTTAATAAAGTTAAAAACTGATCCATAACGTCACCTCTATCCAATTATACCGTGTTTGAAAATATTTTCAAGATGCTTGATAGCGCTTAACTCGGTTTTTTAGGTCATAAATATCCTTTGAACTCATAAAAGCATAGACCGCAGGACCTTCATCAGCCAATCGCTTTGCATCATCATCGTTGTCATCGACAATAAATGACCCTGGAATCATTTGCTCAAGGTAATGGATATCGATATCAATCCCCTCTTCTGCATCATCAATGCTGGTGAAAGGACATAGAGCAATCACATCGGCAAGCTGAAGTGCTTCAGCAAATGCTTCAGCAAAGTACTTTACTCTGGAAACACGATGCGGTTTGAAAACCGCAACCAACTTCCGATCAGGAAAACGTCTGCGACAGGCCATCAAGGTGACTTTCACCTCTGTAGGATGATGAGCGTAGTCATCAATGTAGACATTATCACCGTTTTCCTCAATTACAAAGCGGCGTGCTGCACCATGAAACGAGGCAAGACCTGCTTCAATATCCGCTGCAGGAATACCAAGCAAATAACCGACAGCGATTACGGATAAAGCATTGAGAATCATGTGGTCACCCACAAGCGGCAAATCAAAATGCCCGATCAGTTGACCACGAAACGAGCAGTCAAAAGAACTATGGGTCTGAGAATACTCAACATGAGTTAAGGAAAAATCGTTGTCAGCACTAAATCCGTAGTAATAATGCTCTTTGGTAATCCGAAGAGCTCGCGCTTTTGGATCATCACCGCAGATGATCAGATATTTCCCGACATTCTGTGCAAAACTTTCATAAGAGGATGCATAATCGTCATCATCTTTGAAGTAATCGACATGATCGAGTTCAACGTTGGTGATAATTGCGATATCAGGATAATAGGCAAGAAAATGACGCTTGTATTCACACGCTTCCACTGCAAGGTATTCGTCGTCTTGCGCAAGTTCGCCATGACCGTCACCGATAAGATAGCCGGTCTTCTTCGAATAGGCAAGCATATCTTTCAGTAAGGTAGTTGTGGTTGTTTTACCATGAGATCCGCTGACGCTAATTGTGAAGTATTGTTTCATCAATTCCCCAAGGAAGTCATGATAACGTGATGCTTTAACTGTTGGATTACGATAGGCAGCAGCTACTTCCGGAAAATCATCATTGAAGGCATTTCCGATAACGACGGTCATATTATCTTGAATATTCGTTTCAGAGAAAGGGTAAATCGGAATGTTGCGTTCACGCAACGCGTCCTCCGTAAAAATGTGCTTGTCGATATCTGATCCGCTGACAGTATAGCCGAGATCCTGACACATGATTGCCAGAGCAGACATTCCAGAGCCTTTAATTCCTATAAAAAACAATGACATTGCGCACCTCTATTCTTCGTTCTCTGAATCATCAAACAAGGAAACCTGTACCGCATCCGAACTTTCGGGTGTGTCTGAGAGCATCTCTTCCAATGATAAATTTGGATTGTTCTCAGTCGTTGCCTTCGCATTGGCGGATGATTGTGGTTGATTGATTTTCCCATAATAAGGACTGATTATCGTATCCAGGGTTGATTCTTCCTTAGGCGTGTTCTTCTGTTTTACCAGCGGTTTTGGAGGTTTGTAACCTTCTTGTTGGGTCATTCCATAGATTGGACTGATAACCGGTGTGAATTCATACTCGCTCTCAGGTTCGCTCATTAAGCGCACCTTGACCTCTTCAACTTCTTCAGTATCAACATCAATTCGCTTGATGCTGGATACTTTCGGTGAAACTGTATCAACTGGAAGTGAATCTGCAGGTTGAATACTCTGTTCAGAACGCTCCAAAATC
>CALNCD010000185.1 GCA_937874965.1 uncultured Erysipelotrichaceae bacterium
TGCTACACCTGCCATTGCTCGCCGTAATGGCAGCGATTATATTGTCGTCGGCCGTCCAATTACGCAAAACAGTAATCCGCTAGACGCTTATCAAGCAATTGTCAAAGAATGGGAGAACAACTGATGAACTACAAACGACAGCTAGCTCAAGAACTATTAGCGATTCAAGCAGTGTCACTGCGTCCGCGCCAGCCTTATACCTGGGCAAGCGGCTTGAAAAGCCCGATTTACTGTGATAATCGGATTACACTTGGTTATCCCGAAGTTCGGTCCTTGATAACCGAGGGTTTAATGGATTTAATCAAGCACCATTTTCCGGATGCCGAGGCGATTGCCGGTACAGCAACTGCAGGTATTGCTCAAGCTGCCCTGGTCGCCTATGGCTTGAATCTACCCATGGCTTATGTCCGCTCCAAAGCAAAGGACCATGGCAAGCAGAATCAGATTGAAGGCTATCTTGCACCAGGAGCAAAAGTTGTCGTGGTTGAAGACCTGATTTCCACAGGAAACAGTTGTCTTGATGTGTGTCAGGCTCTAAGAAGCTACGGGGTGGATGTTCTTGGCGTTGTCGCGAATTTCACGTATCAGTTTAAGGTTGCCCAGGAACAGTTTTTGTCAGCCCGAATTTCCTATGTCACGATTACTGATTATTCGACACTCATTGATTGTGCGGCAGATCAGCAGGTGATCACGGAAAGTGAACGCAAGCTCTTAAAGGAATGGTCTGATGATCCGCAGGCCTGGGGTGCTAAACATTCCTCAATCTGATAAAATAGATTCAGGAGGTGTTCTATGGGATTAAAAGGCGTAAATCTAGGAAATTGGCTCGTTCTGGAAAAGTGGATGGATCCATCGCTGTTCGAGGGAACAGATGCTGAAGATGAGACTGAACTGGTTCATAAACTTTCAAAACCTGAATGTGAGTCCCTTTACCAGAGACACCGTTCAACTTTTATCACGGAAGAGGATTTCAAAGCATTGAAACAGATGGGTGTTGATGCGGTTCGTATTCCGGTACCGCATTTCATCTTTGGTGACTACCCCCCTTTTTTAGGGTGTATTGATGTGTTGGATCGCGCTTTCGAGTGGGCGTTGGCTTATGGATTAGTGATCCTCATTGATTTGCATACAATCCCCGGTGGTCAGAACGGCTTCGATAACAGCGGATTAAGCGGAGTATGTCTTTGGCATACGCAACCTGAATCCCAGGCGTTTGCTTTAAGTGTTTTGAAACGACTCGCACTGCGCTACCGCGACCATGCGGCTCTCTATGGGATTGAAATCCTGAATGAACCGGTTTCCTCCTTAATCTGGAAGGTCCTGAATGTTCCGAAAACCTATCCAGCTGTAGATGCAACCTTAGGTGAAAAATCTTATCCCGCACCTGTCGCCTTTGTCGAAGATTTTTATAATCATGCTTACCGGCTGCTCCGACAGGTCTTGAAACCTGAATCCGTTATTGTCTTCCATGATAACTTCCGCCCATGGGGATGGAAAAAATTCTTTAAGCGTCATGCTTATGAGAATGTCGTTCTGGATATGCATCTGTATTTGAATTACGCTGAGAAGGTTCTTCCTATCAAACGGCCCAAGACCTATAAGAAGATAGCGCATTGGGTGGTAGGACCTCTTTTGAAGGCCACTCAATGCTATGTTCCGGTTGTTGTGGGTGAGTGGTGTCTCAGCCACTGCGGGGCTGCTTTAAAAACATACCCCGAGCCTGAGCGGCTCCAGGCATATCGTGACTTTTATCACTTGCAGATGAGCATGTACGCGTCCTGTCAGGCAACATTTTTTTGGAGTTATAAACTTCAGGTTGAACGGTTGAGCTGGAATTATCAGGCATTGGACGAGGCCGGTTGTCTCGATCCGGAATAAAAAAATCTTAATTCTGTAAAGAACTAAGATTTTTTTGGTTATAACACACTGGTAAAGAGGGTAACTGCAATGACAACTAGACCCAATGCAATTCGATAGTAACCGAAGATCTTGAAATCGTGTTTCTTGATGTAATTCATCAAGAAACGAATAACAACGACGGAGACAATGTAAGCAACAATCATGCCCAGAAGAAGGATGGCTAACTGCGGACCCACAAAACCTGGACCGCCGAGGACATATTTGCCGATTTTAAGGGCGCTCACTCCGAACATGACTGGAATAGCCAGGAAAAAGGTGAACTCAGCAGCAACATACCGGGAACAGCCGATTAGCAGTGCGACGACAATGGTGATTCCTGAGCGTGAGGTTCCTGGAATCATGGCAAGAACTTGAGCGAATCCGATAATCAGAACGGTTTTCAGATCCAATTGCTTAAGGCTGATGATCGAGGGTTTATTCTGTTTGTATCGGTTTTCAACGACGATAAACAAGATACCGTAAACAATCAGCGTCGTTGCGATAACAAGCGGTCCTTGAAGATAACTGGATACGGTATCATCAAAGAGCAATCCAAGAACTGCGGCAGGCAAGCTGCCGATAATGACATTGATCCATAACGCCCAGGTTTCTCGTTTCTGCTGAGGATTTTTGCGTGGGCTGAGGGGATTCAGCTTATGGAAAAAGAAGGTGACGACCGCTAGAATCGCGCCAAGCTGAATAACATAGAGAAACATTTGCCAAAACTCATTGGTAATGACGGAGGGTGCTCCTGTTTTCCAAAATGCTTCCACCAGTAACATGTGTCCGGTACTGCTTATAGGCAACCACTCACTAACTCCTTCGACAATGCCGATAACGACAATGCGGATCCATTCGATAATATTCATGTGTTTCCTCCACTACAGGTCTAATCATACCATACTCTTTCGGGTTCAGTGCATGGAAATCATGAGTATTCTATAATCTTAAGGAATCCACGTATGCCTTTAAACGATCCAATCCCTCGATCAGCCGTTCTTTTGTGCACACATAGGAAATACGGATATGATCATCTGATTCGCTGCCGAAACGGTAGCCATCAAGTACACGTACATTGAATTGACGAGCGGCTTCTTCTGCAAATTCCCGTGATGATCGTTTGAACTCTGAAATATCAGGAAAGACATAGAAGGCTCCCTCTGGTTGAACGTAGGGAAGCTTCATTTCATCCAAGCGCTGGCAGGTATAGTCACAATGGTCTTTGAATTCATTCACCAGATAGGTATTGTCGATGTCAAAGCATTTGACAGCTGCATATTGGCTCGGTGTTGAAACAGCGGTTACCATGATCAAGCAAGCCCGGGTAATGTCATCACTGATGCTTCGATCAGCAATGACCCAGCCCATGCGCCAGCCTGTCATTGCATATGATTTAGAGAAACTTTGGCAGATAATGATGTTTTTGCGAATTTCCTGATGCAGATAAAGCGGATGGATTGGCTTAAACGTAATCAGCTCATAGATATCATCGCAGATGACGAAAATGCCGTATTTTTCAGCAATTTCTACCATAATCCGATCGGATTCTTCGTTATAGAGCGTCCCTGTCGGATTTCCAGGGGATGTATAGATAATTGCTTTTGTTTTCGGGGTGATCAATGCTTCAAGTTTTTCACGGTTGATTTGGAAATCGTCATCGATTGTGGAATATTCAACTACCGTGCCGCGGGCAAGCTGTACAGTTGGTTCATACAGCATAAAGCATGGCTTGGGAACAATTACTTCATCCCCGACATTCAAGATTGTTAATAGAACCGCCGTCAATGACTGTGTTGCTCCATTGGTCACTGTGATTTCATCTACGTCATAATGGACATTGTTCCGTAACCGATAGGAATCAGAAATGGCTTGGCGTAAGGGGAGAATACCGGCGGCCGGGGCATAGAGGGTATCATTTCGGATGATATGTTTGATTGCTTCTGCTTTGATGTCTTCATGGGTGCTTTGGCTCGGCTCCCCGAATGTCAAATCAATGTCCTGTGAATCCTGAGCATTTTTGGAAAAGCCTTGGCTGTCGAGCTGGATGGATTTAAAATCACTGCGTATCGTCTTCATAATTTACCTCTATTTTTGATATTATAGTTCATTTCTATTCAAGAGTATAGCCTAAATGTAATGAATTTCAGCAGTTCAGAAAATTGTTTCAGAAATGAAAATGAATTTCCATAGACATTGTTTTGATTTAAGTGGTAAAATACCCGTATTTAATAAAGGAAGAGAAGCCATGCTGAAAAGATTGATTGAGAAGAAACGATCGGTAAGCCAGAATCAGGGAGAAGTTCATCATAATCTAGGAATGTTTGCAGGGAGAGTAGGATTACTCTCTAATTTTTTACTCTTTATTCTGAAGTTAATCATCGGGTTGCTTTCCGGGAGTGTCTCCATCATGGCTGATGCTATCAACAACATGTCAGATAGTGCGTCATCCCTGATTACTCTGGTTGGTTTTAGAATTGCCCGTAAGCCAGCTGACCATGAGCATCCCTATGGTCACGAACGTTTTGAATACATCAGCGGTTTCCTGGTTTCGATTCTAATCATTGTGGTCGGCTTCCAGTTTTTGCTTTCATCCGTGCAAAAGATACTGCATCCTGAATCAACTTCATTGAATCTGCCGATGCTGATTATCCTGATTCTTTCGATTAGCATCAAGTTTTTTCAGTCAGCATTCTACAAGGAAATAGGGCAGGCGATCGAGTCCAACACAATGAAAACATTGGCACAGGACAGCAAGAATGATGTCTTAACCACTATTGTGGTAATCATCGGAGCCTTAATTGAGTGGGTGAGCGGATGGCAGTGTGATGGGTATTTTGCCTTTATCCTCTCTATCTATATTCTTTTCTCTGGAATTAAGATGATCCGTGAGTCAATCAGTGATCTTATGGGCCGTAAGCCCGCCCGTTCCCTGATCCAGCAAGCTGTTACGTTGCTGGATCAGAATGAAGCCTTGCTAGGGTATCATGATCTTTTGATCCATCAGTATGGCCAGGATAATATTTTTGCTACAGTAGATGTTGAATTGCCTGCATCAATGTCGATTAAACAGGCGCATGACATTATTGAAATCATCGAAGAAACGTTCAACCGGGAAACCTCTATTAAATTGAGCATTCATATTGATCCGGTTGACTTGAATGACAGCAGTTTTATTACGTTGCATGATCGGATCAGAATGCTGGTTCGCTCCCTGGGCTATGGCTTGGATATTCATGATTTCCGTGTGAACTCCAATCATGAGAAACCGATTGTCTATGTTGACGTGGTCGTTCCAGAAACATGTGTTATTGATCATGCGTTGCTAGAACAGAAGGTGAAAAGTTTGCTGAGATCTGAATGCGATTTGCAAGATCTGGTGATTGTTTTTGATTATCATGATTTGATCAGTGAGATTAACCAGAACAAAAACAGTGAAAATATTGAGTAAATCGTGCGATTATGCTTATAATAAAGGGGATATGGAGGATTTCACATGAGTTTGTTTGAAAGCTTGAAGCAAAAGATTAGTTCAAAGCGTGTACGGGTTGTTTTTCCAGAAGGTTATGATATTCGGATTATTGGGGCTGCAGTTCGTCTAAGCCGTGAAGAACTGGTTGAACCTATCCTTTTGGGTAATCCTGATAAAATCCGGGAGGTTGCTCACAATGCCGGTTTAAAGACCAGTAACCTTACGCTGATTGATCATCAGAATTATGAGGGAATTGAAGAAGTTGTTGCCGCGCTTGTTGAACGCCGCAAGGGGAAAGCAACGGAAGAACAAGCACGTCAATTGTTGAAGGATGAGAATTATTTCGGAACAATGCTGACGTATTTAGGAAAAGCGGATTGCATGGTTTCAGGGGCAATTCATTCGACAGGAGATACTGTCCGTCCGGCATTGCAGATTATCAAGACGAAGCCTGGAATCAGTTTAGTCAGCGGTTCCTTTATTATTTTCAAGCGGAATGAAAGTTATCTGTTTGCGGATTGTGCTATCAATATTTCACCGACCCCTCAGCAGCTTGGTGAGATTGCCGTTGAAAGTGCAAAGACCGCTGAGTTATTCGACATAGATCCGATCGTTGCGATGCTGAGTTTCTCGACAAAGGGATCTGCCAAAGATGAGAGAGTGGATGCCGTCGCTGAAGCAACGAGAATTGCCAAAGAGTTGGGACCGCAGTATCAGATTGATGGCGAATTGCAGTTTGATGCCGCATTTGTCCCTGAGGTTGCAGCTTTGAAAGCTCCAGAATCAACGGTAGCCGGTAAAGCGCGTGTCTTTATCTTCCCGGATCTTCAATCCGGAAATATCGGTTATAAAATTGCTCAGCGTCTTGGAGGCTATGAAGCTATCGGTCCGATCCTGCAGGGATTAAACAAGCCGGTTTCAGACCTGTCTCGCGGCTGTATTGAAGAAGATGTCTACAAACTGGCCATCATTACCGCTGCACAAACTTTACTCGATTAATTGAATGCCGATGGCTTGCCCATCGGTCTTTTTTTATGGTGCTTGCGTTAATAAAAATCTGTTAAAAATGAAGGATTGCGGAGGATGATTTTTTTATCACTTATTTTGCGTTTTTGGTTGACTATCAATTTGAAACTATGATATATTATTAAAGCGCCAAGCATGGAGGTTTAGCTCAGTTGGGAGAGCGTCTGCCTTACAAGCAGAGGGTCAGCGGTTCGAGCCCGTTAACCTCCACCATTTTTAATAGAGAGGCCGACTTAGCTCAACTGGCAGAGCAACTGATTTGTAATCAGTAGGTTGTAGGTTCGATTCCTATAGTCGGCACCAGTTTTACTGGGGGGATAGCGAAGTGGCTAAACGCGGTTGACTGTAACTCAATTCCCATCGGGTTCGGCAGTTCGAATCTGCCTCCCCCCACCATCTTTATTAAGGTGATGATTGGGGCATAGCCAAGCGGTAAGGCAACAGACTTTGACTCTGTCATTTCCCTGGTTCGATTCCAGGTGCCCCAGCCAATGCGACCCGCTAGCTCAGTCGGTAGAGCAACTGACTTTTAATCAGTGGGTCACTGGTTCAAATCCAGTGCGGGTCACCATTTTTTATTCTTATTGTTGCGGGTGTAGTTCAATGGTAGAACATCAGCCTTCCAAGCTGACTACGTGAGTTCGATTCTCATCACCCGCTCCATTAAATAATGTAAGTCCACTATTCAGTGGACTTTTTATATGCCATTAATTTATATGCGCGGAATTTGCAGTCGAATCATCAAACATGATCTAGAAACACTGCATTTCTACTTTCAGTAAAACATAATAGAATGGACTATTTTTATGCTTCTACCGTTGATCCGTATCATAATCCAATCACCCGTATGATACAATAAACTGGATTTCGCATGCTCAACAGGCCCTTGTATCAAGGCAGAAACGAAAAATAATAAATTCTAACAGAATAATCGGTAATTCTTATATCCCAGTATGATCATCCAGCAACACTGTAAAATGGCTTGATTATTCAAAGCTATACCAAGACGTTTCATTTTTCAATGACTAAATCCATTATATCGCGCCGCATACTTTGAGGAACGTTTTTTGTGGATTCTCCTAATCGCACGAGCATCTGAATCGTTCCTCCCTCAGGCGTATAATCTCCATGAATGCTTTTATATAGCTCGTTCATCTCAGGATATTCCTCCAGAACCTGACTAAGTGGCTGCATTACGAGGCCTTGCTGATGAGCGGTTAAAATCAGTTTACTGTAAAGCATCCCGCTTTTCACCTGACTCAAGCGGGTATTGTCCTTTGTAATAATCATAGCATAAGCGGCTGTATTCTCTACCGATACCTGAGTAGATTGGATTAACCTATCGGACGCGGCTTTTCCGTCATTCATGGAAGGAAAAAGTGTAACCAGTCCCTGCAAAAGATGTTTCATGAATCCAGAAGTACCCTGACCCTCGACAGAAAAGCCATAGCGATATTCATTTTTCTGATATTCATTGGCACGAAAGATAATTTCTGATTCTTTCATAACACGATCCACACCAGCTTCAATTGAAGCTGCCTTTATTGCATAGTCTCCTATT
>CALNCD010000186.1 GCA_937874965.1 uncultured Erysipelotrichaceae bacterium
ATCTTTTATGAAGACAAATGAAGTTGAACGAAAACTGGGCATATCCAAGCAAACCCTTTTCTTTTATGAAAGCGAAGGACTGGTTTCAATTGATCGGGATGAGAATGGGTATCGGAATTACTCGGATGAAGCGATTCAGGTACTGGCGCTTATCAAATATCTGCGAAATCTTGATTTAAGCATTGATGACATCAAGCTGTTGCTTGAGAACAAGCGTTCATTTCATGAAATACTAGCACTGAAATCAGCGTATCTTGATCAAATGATTGAGAGTCAAAATGAACTGCTTGCATCAATAAATACTCTCAGGGACAGCGAAGTACCGTTGATTCCATCGATTCTTACTCTTGAAAAAGAGTTGACCCGCTATCCGCTGAGCTACTGGAAATCGACCCCTGCAGTTTCTATCGGAAGACGATTGACACGAGGACTTATCTTCCGATGGATACTCGTGTATAGCCTTATTTCGCTTATGCTTAGTTTTATCATCAGTTACAGATTCAATCCAGGACAGTCAGGGATCAGTCGGACCTGGATAGGGTTTATTGTGTTCATGCTTTTATTCGCTGTTATTTCTGTTCTCATCCTGTCTGATAAGATCCCAAGCGGCTATCCGTTATTTTCGTCCCGGTTTTTATGCGTTGAGTTCATAGAATCCGGGTTGCGGTATTATCAGCCGAAAGGTATTCGAGAAAATACGGCATATGTTGTTTCGGTCATTCGAGGAGAGCCGGTATTATCCTTTAAAGCCTATGAAGAAATTGAGAAAATCAGCATAAGAAGACATAAACGCTATATGCGCCCAAGCGTATATCCTGCCTATGCGCCGGCCATTGGCATTGATTCTTGTGATTTTATCTTTTCTTTTACTGATCATACGTCTATCTATCTCTATGCACCGCTGATCCTGAACAATGATTCAGAATTAATAGCCCATATTATTACCGATAAAAAACTAAAAATCGATGACCCTGAGAAGATGCTTGATTCATTCATGTCTGGTCATGATGGAACCAAGGAATCTGTTTGAAATCGCAAAAAGATGAAGGAAGTAATCGCACAGTTTCCTGTACTGAGAAGCATTCCAGACTAAACAAGTCCAGGGGGAAGGATTACCGGCAACAAGAAAAAGTGCCAAACCTAAAAAGGCATATTTATAAAGAAACACATTCGTACGAGGGAGCATCGTGACTAAAGTCTCCTATTTGCAGAAGGTAAACGCCGATCGTGGTGCAATGCCGTTGGGGGAGTACGTGGAATTCTACTGAAACAGTTCAATGCTGTTTTGCTATTGCGATAAATTGGCGATGCGACCTGGAATTCCTTCGCTGATGGTTCTATTGACTCCAAACCATAGGCCGAAGGCCATGGACAAATACCGGCAGAGTATTATCTGGAAATAACGGAGTTTTTTCGTCTGCATTATCCGTTTAATGAAATTCTGCATTGAATCACGATGGGCGCTTGTTTCAGGGAACTGAGTTATGGAAATAAATAGAAAGATTTCCTAAATGAGAATGATTCTCATTGATTATTTGATGAAAGAGGACTATCATTAAGGTAGAAGTGGAGGTAGTGTATGTATAACTATGAAGATCGTGGCCGAAAGCCGGTCGTCGAAGACATTGAAGGAATGACGTTGGAAAATGAGAATTTCAGAACAACGATTTGGACGGGAAGCAAGCTTCAGGTGACTTTGATGGTTATTCAGCCGGGTGATGATATCGGGTTGGAGATTCATGAAGGGATTGATCAATTTCTGAGGATTGAACAAGGAACAGGATTATGTGAGATGGGACCTGCAAAAGATAATCTGACGTTTAAAGAAGATGTAAAGGCCGATTTTGCGATCTTTGTGCCTGCAGATACCTGGCACAATGTAACGAATACAGGGACTGAACCCTTGAAACTCTATACCATCTATGCTGGACCGGATCATGTTAAGGGAACGGTTCATGTGACGCATGAAGATGCGGAAAATGACCCGAACGAACATTAAGCCCTGAACATATCCAGTGTTTGATGGATTAAGGATATTACGGATTACCCTAGGGGTAATCTTTTTTTGTGGTGATCTTGCTGGAATCATGAGCGTTAGTATACTTCTTGCACGTTAAAGAAACGCAGGTTCGTATAGTATAATGATCCATTAAAGGATACACTTTATACAGGAGGAAGCTTTATGTACGAAATATCCAGACGACAAAGTAAATTAATACTTTATTTGCTTTCTAAAACTGCTTATTCGTCCTATGAATCTTTGGTGAAGACATTGAATATCAGCAAGCGGATGATCCAATATGATTTTGCTTACCTTGAACCGATTTTAAATGCATCCGGAATCACGATCGAACGCAAACGGAACAGCGGTATTCGATTGATCGGCAATCAACAGAATCTGAATAAAATGCTGATTCAACTGAAGCAGGCTGATTCTCTTGTGCTGGAAGGTGATGATCGGACATTGCTCATTGTGCTGGTATTGCTTACCAATGAGTTTGTGACCTATGAAGATTTAGGCAGCATGCTCCAGCTGAGCCGTCAGACGATGATCAATCATATCCATGAAGTGGATCGCTATCTCATGAACCGTAATCTGGTTGTCTTGAAACAAACAGGGAGGGGTCTGCGCATTGCCGGGGATGAAGTTATTATCCGATCCACCTTCTTCGAATGCATTATGCTTCTCCAGCCTCATTATCCTGGGGATGGAGTGTTTCAAGACCTGATTATCTCAGTCTGTGCTTTGGAAGATGAATTCAATCAGAGCCGGGAATTCATCCAAAGACTTCAGGAATTAAGCAGCACGCCAATTAATGCTGAAGCGGGGCTTGATATGCAGATTGCCTATGTTTTTAAACGGATTAACCTCGGGAACATAATTCAGGATGCAGTGATCGCCAAAACGAAGGGTGAACACTTGGATGAGCTGAAGATACTTATCCAGCAGCAAGTCTCGAATTCAAGTGAACACGCATATCTTTACCAGCTGGTCATTCTGAATTTGAATTCCCAGCGGATCGATGCTAGTCTGGCATTCAGTTTTGCTCATGCTGATGAAGCTCAATCGCTTGCTAATTTCCTTTATGAAAAATTAGCTGAAGTGATCGATGTGAGTGTTTCAGAGAAAACGGTATTCATCGATGGCCTCGCTCGACACCTTCAAGTGGCACTCTATCGGATGTATAACGGATTGGCAATCAAAAATGAAATGACGAAAGCCATCCGTCTAAGCATTCCATTATTCTATGATTTCACGTCACGCGAAATCCGTCGCTTCTACCGCCATCAAACCTTTGTCTTCGATGAAAATGAAATTGCCTATATTTCGATGTATATTGCCTCGGTATTTGAAGAAAAACTCAGAGAACATCAACCGATGAAGATTCTGATCATATGTGCATTCGGTATCGCAACATCGTCCTTGCTCATGACACGCCTGCGACAGATTATCCCGGATCAGGAAATACTGGGGCCCATAGCCTTGCAGGATATGTCAACCTGGGTTCAGCGCAATGATATTGATCTGATTATCTCGACATCCAATCTGCCGATGACCCTTGAACAAGAAGTCATTGTGGTGAATCCACTGCTGTATCCAGAAGATGTTGATCGCATTAAGGAGTCCTTGGTTCAAAGTTCCTATTTAAGTCTATGCAGGCGGGTTCTTTATTCCTTTCAGAATTCACAGGGAGAGAGTGATACTGCGGTTGGACTGGGAAATATTATTCCCGAACGGAATATTGCCATCAGTGATGACTATCTGACTTGGCAAGACGCGATCCGACATGCTGCTTCTCCCTTGGTCAGTGATGGAAGTATTTCCTCCAATTATGTGGAAAAGATGATTGAAGCGGTTATAAATCTTGGAACATATATGATCTTGACAGAAGGAACAGCATATGTCCATGCGGGTGTGGATGATGGCATTGTCAGGCACTGTCTTTCTCTTCTTGTATTAAGGCATCCCGTGATATTCGGTGAATCGGAGAGTAAGCGTGTGAGCAATATTGTCGTTCTTGGCCTTAAAGACAAAGATAATGATAATTTCATTGATCTGGTGTATATCTTTGAAAATAAGAGGAATCAGGAAAAACTGAAATCCGAGACTCTAGCAATTGCAGATATAGTAGAAATGAGACGATAAACCATGGAAATTGTAAGATGTGAACATATCGAGGCTAATGTGAATAATTCAAATGATTGGAAGCACGCGATTTACCTGAGCGGTGAATTACTGCTCCGGACAGGGGATATTACCGAAGCATATATTGATGCGATGATCTCTTCGGTTGACGAGCTTGGTCCTTATATTGTCATCAGTCCTGGATTCGCTTTAGCGCATGCCCAGCCTTCTGAAACTGTTCTTCATAATTCTATTTCACTGATTTCCTTAGCTACACCTGTTGAATTCCACAGTAAGAATGATCCTGTGCGAATCGTCATGTGTATCGCGTGCCGCGATCGGAATGCACATATGGCATCCTTGCAACGTGTGGCTAAGCAATTGCTGACTCCAGGAATTATCGAGAATCTTTCCAAGGCAAAGACAAAGGAGGAGCTTTATGAATTAATAAATGCTGAACGAGAATAGATAGAATCATGAAAGAAGGAGATTGATTTATGGTTAGAATTCAAACTGTGTGCGGCTTCGGCCTTGGTTCTTCCTTGATGTTGAAGATGAACATCGATACGATATTGAAAGACAACTCAATTCGTGCGGAAACATTCTGCGGTGATGTTGCTTCTTGTACATCAAATGATTGCTCAGTCATCTTTATTTCTCGGGATCTGGGGGACAGAATTAAAGACAGAACCAAAGTTCCGGTTGTCATTATCGACAATTTTATGGACAAGGATGAAGTAAGAACAAAAGTGCTTGACTACTTTAGTGGTCTAGAGAAAGAAGGAGAAAACGAATGAAGATAGTTCTCGATTTTATTGTGAATGAAATATTCGGGCAAGGGGCAATATTTCTGGCATTGATAGCGCTCATCGGATTGGTGCTGCAGAAGAAGCCTTTTTCAGAGATTGTTCGCGGAACAATGATGACTGCAATTGGATTCTTTGTCTTGTCTGCAGGAACATCCTTGATTACCGGAAATTCAATCAACGGGATTTCCGCTGCCTTTAATACATTGCTTCCTACGTCCACCTCGCCCGCGAATGTGGATATCGGAACTCAGTATGGAACGCAGATCGGTATCGTAATGGTGCTCGCTTTTCTGATTAATATTCTGGTTGCTCGTTACACCAAGTGGAAATCAGTATTCTTGACAGGTCATATGCTTTACTGGTTTCCGTTTGTGTTCATAGCGGCAGGTGTTGATGCCGGGTTAACGGGTACCAAGCTGGTTATTCTTGCTGCGTTATTCACAGCGGTCTACATGATTGTCTCTCCGAATCTGATGCGTCCGTTCGTTAAGCAAGTCACCGGGGATGATTCATTTACAATTGGACATCCGACAACCATACTTTCCGTGATTTCTGGATTGTTGGGGAAAGTCGTTGGCAATAAGGAACAATCCACTGAAAAACTGAATTTCCCGAAATCCTTGGGATTCTTAAGGGAAGTCTCCATTACCGGATCCATCGTCATTGCCTTGACCTATATCGTGATGGCTGTCCTGCTTCAAGTGAACGGTTACTCTGCCGCCGAAGTCTGGGGATATGCCCAGGGAACAACCGGTATCTTTACCTATATCTTTACACATGCCATCTACTTCGGTGTCGGTGTGACTGTATTGCTGCAAGGGGTCAGAATGCTGATTGCAGAGATTGTGCCAGCTTTCAAAGGAATTGCTGATAAATTTGTACCTGGTGCTATTCCGGCATTGGATTGTCCGGTCTTATTTCCGTATGCTCCCAATGCCTTGATTATCGGGTTTATGGTTTCTATGGTCACATCCATCATAACTATTATACTGACGGCGGGGATGTTCCCGACCGTGATTATTCCACTGACATTTACCTGTTTCTTTGAAATCGGGACTGCAGCAATTATCGGCAACGCAACTGGAGGAATCAGAGGCTGTATTATCGGTTCTGCAGTTGCCGGTATCCTTATGGTGTTTCTTGTTGGATTTGGTTCGTACTTCTTCAATAATACCATCCAATCCTGGATGCTCGTCTATGGCGGTCAAGATTTCTCGCTCTGGGGAATTCTGGAAGGAATGGTTGCCCGGATTATAGGGGGTTAGATGAGTTACGCTTATTTTGATCGAATCCATGAAATCCTTCGTGAGGTTGAAGACACTGAAACTCATCAGATTCAAGCTGCTGTCAATCATTTGGCTGAGGGATGCATCCATGGGAAATCACTGTATGTATTCGGTGCCAGCCATGCCGGGATATTGAGTGAAGAATTGTTTTATCGGGCTGGGGGACTGATGCTTGTCAATCCAATCTTTGCACCGGAATTAATGCTGAATAATTCTCCTGTAACCCAAACGACCCAGATGGAACAGCTTGAAGGATATGGTACTATACTTGCCCGGAAGGTTTGCTTCCAAACAGGCGATAGCTTAATTGTTCATTCCGTTTCCGGTCGAAATCCCGTATCAATCGATCTGGTTCTTGAAGCCAAGAAATCGGGTGTGCATGTTATTTGCCTGACAAATCTCACGTATTCAAGATCAGTGTCATCACGCCATTCGAGCGGAAAAAAACTGTACGAACTTGCAGATATTGTCATCGATAATCACGGTGATATCGGGGATGCTGCGATTTTGATGCCGAAACTGCAGCAGAAAGTTGCTCCGACTTCAACTGTTGTAGGTGCTGCAATTCTGAATACAATTGTTTCAGAAGTTGCACTGAAGTTAATTGCTTCGGGTATTTCAAAACCACCGGTATTCTATTCGGCGAATCTGGATGGCGGCAGTGATTTGAACAGTGAGTTGAGTCAGTATTATCAGCACCAGATTCATTATAAAATGTAGACGGCTTTTCAGATAATACGAGCATTCATACCAATTGAATGCTCGTTGTTTTTAAAAAGAGTTCCTTGATCAAAGCAGAGATGGATCAATCTGCCATCAGGGAATTTTTTCTGAGTTTTATCTCTGCTTCTTGACCATACAAAACGTAAGGTGTATATTAATTCCATGTGTATGGAATGGGGTTAGAGGATGATTCAAGGGATTATAAAGAAGCGGAAAAGAAGAACAGGCATGGCATTGTTCTTTTCATTTGTTTCAGGGTATGTGAACGGTCTGGGACTGCTGGTGCTGGGGGATGTGTTCCTTTCGTTTATGAGCGGCAATTCGACACGGCTCGGAATTCAATTGGCGAAGGGTGATATGGGGGCAATGTTCAAGTACGGTTCGGTGCTTGTCGCTTTCATCGCTGGAGCATTTATCGGTGATCTTTTGGTCTCAGTCATCAAAAAGGAGCGGCTATTGGTCATAGTGGGAGCGGAAATTATCCTGCTTTGCTTAACGTTGCTGCTGCTTCAATCCAGACCGGTCAGCTGGGTCACCTTTCTTCCGCTAACTGTAGCAATGGGCGTTCAGAATCATGCTCAGATAACAGTTAAGGACACAGTTCTCGGAAAAAGCTATGTCTCTGGACAGCTCTTTGCTTTAGGGGTTGCTTTATCAAAGGCTTGTCAGGGAAAGCAGTACTGGTCGCAATCTTTGATCTGCGGTTTAGGATGGCTTTTCTTTATCGTTGGCGGAAGTGCAGGAACCCTCTTGGTGATTGCTGCCGGTACAACAAATGCAGTCTTGTTTCTTATTGCAGTCCTGGGTGGATTGCTGTTTTGGCTGTTTGCCTTGGAATTTATGGAGAGCAGAGTTCTTGCAGCATGAAATAATTAAGCGTACAGGTAAATTGATGTTGACATCAATCAGGATTAAACGTATTATAGGGGCACAGGATAGTTACTTCTAGGCTTTAGAAGGCTTTACCTTTCAAGACATGAGTTTTGGGGTGAAGTCTTTTTTGTTGGTATTCGCGATAGAGACAAGCGAAAGACGGGTCTGGCCAATCTCCGGGACAACTGAATTGATACGGATAAACGGGAGGTGATAGTGCGCACAGGATCCGGCAGGCGCAGATGCACAGAGACATGAAACAATCGACGATTACAATGTTTTGATAGAGCGGTTTGCTCCTGCGAGTGAACAGGATATAGTAGTGAACAAGAAGAGGATCGGCAGCGGTTTTCAGAAAAGACAGAAAGTGATGTAACTATGATAGCCATAAAGAAAATAAATAATAATGTTTCACTATGTGTCGATGACAACGGCGTTGAACTCATTGCTTTCGGGAAGGGCATCGGATATCGTGAACATCCATATGAAATCGAGGATTTAACGCTGATTCAGCGGACATTCTATGGGTTGAAACCACAGTTTATCGATTTAATCCAGACAATCCCGGAAAATATTATTGAAATATCCCTGAGAATTGTTGAATTGACGAATACCACCGTTGCATTGTTGGCTAATTCCAATGTGGTTTTCACCTTGGCTGACCATATCAATTTCGCAATTACCCGTCATCATTCCGGGGTCAAAGTCAAGTATAACTGGTATGGGGATATTGCCTACAAATTTCAGAAGGAAGTTGAAGTCGGAAAGATTGCGCTTGCAATGATTGAGCAGGAAACCGGTGTCAGCTTAGCGGCTAATGAAGCTTTCGGTATCGCAATTCATCTCATTAATGCAGAGAGTGAACAATCGGATACACCCAACTATGACATCGAAGTACTGGTCCAGAAATTGGTTAAGATTGTCGAGGATAGATTTCAAACGACAATTGCCAGCGGAAGCTTCAGTTATGTCAGATTTCATTCCCATATCCTGTTCTTGGTGGATCGAGTCCAGCATAATACCAGAATCAGCACTGAGAATATCCAGATGTTTTATGTTTTGAAGTACGAATATGCGCAAGCCTACGACTGTGCACTTGCGATGGCACGTCTTTTTTCGGCGAATTTGAAGATTACGTTGAATGACGAAGAAATACTGTATCTCATTATTCATATTAACCGATTAGGATCGCGTGAGGGCTAATCGGTATTCCACAGAAAGGGAATCTATGTCAAAAGAAGAAAAACAACGACAATTAGCGACAAGAATTATTACGACAGTCGGCGGCAAGGAGAATGTGATCCAGGTTGCGCATTGCATCACCCGATTACGTTTTTATGTCAAAGATAAAAGCAGGATTGATCTACAGCAGCTTCAGGCTCTGGATGGCGTTGTTGGAACGCAATGGCAGGGTGAGCAGTTCCAGATTGTCATCGGGCAAGATGTGGCAGATGTCTATCGTGAGGTCAGCGCCCAGCTGGGAATGGATGTAAAAGAGCAGTTAAGTGAAAATCTGGATACGACAAAGAAAGGCAGGGTCACCCTGGCGGCATTCTTTGACGGTATATCCGGCGCGATTACACCATTGCTTCCGATTCTGATCGGTGGGGGAATGATTAAAGTGATTCTGATGCTTGCCATTCAGTTCAGTCTGATCGGCAAGACGAATCAAACCTATGTTGTCCTATCCTTTGCAACAGATGCAGTGTTTTATTTTCTGCCGGTGTTTATCGGCGCTACCGGGGCACGCAAGTTCGGGGCGAATATGGGATTGGGGATGCTTTTGGGATCAATTCTGGTTTTCCCAGGATTTGTGAGTGCGATCGCTGAAGGAACCAGCCTGTCAATTTTCAGCCTGCCGATCTATGCAACAACCTATGGAAAATCTGTCTTTCCGATGATTATGACGACCTTCGTGCTTGCCATTGTCGAGAAGACAATCACACGTTTTTCTCCAAAGATTGTCCGTTCGATCCTTGTTCCTTTTTTAGCGCTTTTAATCATGATTCCGCTCATGCTGGTTGTGATTGCGCCAATCGGTGATATTATCGGAACCTATCTTGCAACAGCGATATTCTGGCTCTATGACACCACCGGTTTTATCAGCGTAGGTATTCTATCAGCCGTGTTCGCGATTCTTGTGATGACCGGAACACAGCATGCCCTACTGCCGGTTGTATTCACTGTAATGGCAGCCTCAGGATTTGAACCGATGATTATCTTTGCGAATACATTGTATACCATCAATCAAGGAGTAGTTACCTTAGCTGTAGGCATCAAGGAAAAGAATCCCGAGGTTAAATCGACTGCGTTTGCGGCAACGGTCTCGTCGTTTGTGGCCGGTATTTCGGAGCCGGCCTTGTTTGGGTTTACCCTGAAAAATAAAGTCTTGCTGGTCAGTTCCATGGTCGGTTGTTTCTTTGGTGGACTCTATGGTGGAATTACGGGCGTCGGAATCTATCAGCTTCCTGGTTCAGTCGGATTTCTAGTGGCCCCGGCGTTCTACAATGGAAATACATGGTCAATACTCAACTTCTTTATTGCGGTATTTATTGCATGTGCGATTACGTTTGCTGGCTGTTACTTTATCGCATTGAAAAAGAACAAGGAGGTCAACTGAATGTTGAAGCATGACTTTCTTTGGGGAGGATCGGTGTCATCCATGCAGACTGAAGGAGCCTGGGATCTCGATGGTCGAGGCCCATCTATCTACGATGTTCGCAAGATTAAAGCAAACTATTCGGATTGGAAAGTAGGCATTGATTTCTACCACACCTATAAAGAGGACATTCAGTTATTCAAACACTTAGGATTAAAAGCTTATCGTTTCTCTATTTCCTGGTCACGGATTCTTCCGCAGGGCGAAGGCGCGGTGAATGAACCGGGCTTGGCCTTTTATGAAAGGGTCATTGATGAGTTGATTGCTAACGGCATTGAGCCGATGATCTGTGTCTATCATTTTGATTTGCCGCTTGCTTTGTACGAGACATATGGCGGATGGCAAAGCAAACAGACACTGAAGGCGTGGAAACAGCTTATCGATATTCTTGTGCAACGTTTCAGCTCAAAAGTTAAGTATTGGATTCCATTCAATGAACAGAACGTTTCTTACTGCGGGATTGATTTGATCAGCCCGGAACTCGGTCCATTGAGTGATGAAGAAAAAGATAAACTATCCCTTGAAATCTGGCACAATACAAATGTAGCCGGTGCGTATCTCAGACAGCAACTTCGATTTGGTAATCCCAAAGCGTTATCGGGAGGCATGATTAATTACTCTGCCATTTATCCTGAAGACAGCAATCCCAAGGCGGTATTGAATGCTTCGCTGCTCAGTGACGGAGTAAATCATGCTTCGCTGGAAGTGATGGCCAGAGGGCAGTATCCCAATTTCATTACCTCCGCATGGAAGGGGATCGAACCGACTATCCTTGCCGGAGAACTGGAACTGATCCAGGAATATCCTGTGGATTTCATCGGGTTTAGCTACTATGTTTCCCGGGTTGCTGATTCAAGTCGCAATCAAGGCGTTCTTCCTTCCCAGCTCAGCTGGTTTGTAGAGCGTATCATCACTGGGGAGATAGAAAAGAACCCGTATCTTGAGAGCAGTGAATGGGGATGGACAATTGACAGCACAGGGCTTAGGCTGGCACTTAAGGATATCTACTATCGCTATCATCTTCCTGTGATGATTATGGAGTCCGGAATCGGTGTGAAAGAACATCTGAATGAAGAGAAGACGATAGACGATGAATATCGGATCGAGTATTTTAGAGCGCATATTCAAACCTTGAAAGATGCAGTCAATTATGATGGTGTGGAATGCCTGGGCTTTCTGACATGGGCACCGATTGATATACTCAGCTCAAAGGGCGAGATGAAGAAACGGTATGGATTCATCTATGCCAATCGGGAGGAAAAGGATCTTTTGGACCTAAGACGCTACAAGAAGGCAAGTTTTGCATGGTTCAGAAAGGTCATTGATTCAAACGGAGAAATCCTCTAGGTGCTATTGTCCGAAAAAGATGAAAAGGATCGTCATAATTGAAACCTTTACTGAGGAGTATCAACCACTGAACGTCTGTACGGCGTGCTGCTTATGATAGCAGTCCGCCTTTTTTCTTTCTTGACAAGTGATCAATCGTTCACTATAATAACGGTGAACAACTGATCACTTTATGAGTTGAAGGAGGTTTCTATGCCCAAAGGAAAAGCACGGGATACAAAGGATGTTATTTTGACTGTCGCACTGAAGCTGTTTTCTGAAAGAGGCTATGAGGGAGTCGGTATCCGGGATATCGCGAAAGAAATCGGGATACGTGAGAGCGCCCTGTATAAGCATTACAGCGGTAAACAGGCTATCTTCGACTCGATTCTCAAAGATATCGAACGGCGGTATCACGCGTATTTTTCGGACTTTCGTTCTTCTGAAAGCATGAGCGGTATTTTCAAGGGCGAGGGTGGGGCCAAGGAGGATTTGTTCCGGATCAGCGCAGCAATGTTTCAGTTCTATCTCAAAAATGACTATGGCTCACAACTTCGTAGACTGTTGACAACGGAACAGTACAGAACCTCTGATGCAGGCCGCTTTTTTCGTGAATTGATAGTAGACAATGGGTTGGATGACATAGCGAGGGTGTTCGATGATCTGAAGAAGAACGGTGAGTGCATTGACGTTGACTCAAGGGTAATGGCGCTGCAGTTTTATTCGCCATTGTATTTGCTGTTATCAAAATATGACAATCAGCCTGACAACTATGACGAAGCCTTGTCTTTTTTGGAGAAGCACATCACAGTCTTCAATGAAATCTATCTGAAGGGGGATCGGCAATGAATGGAATAGCAGTTCTGATAGGAGAGTGGCTGATTACCGGTGTGATTGTCTATGCGGGACTCTCAGGAAAGCAAATACTGTTTATTAATGGGCCTAGATCAGCTGTTTTGACATTAGGGGCGATCGGATTTGCCATGTGTATGATTATGCCGACAATCGGAAAGTTTATCAGCAATGCGCCTGCCCATCCGCTCACCATTATGGGATATGCCTTTGGGATAATCGCATTGCTGACGACAGCAGCACAACTCTTCAGATGGAAAATTCCCGGACTTTCCGATCCGAGAGCTGCACTCCTGATCGTTGCTGGATGCATAGTTATCAAGTCGATTATCGGCCGGCTTGCTCCACTCGTCTTTAAATAGACGGAAGAAAGAGGGAATCATTTATGATGATTGAAGTGCGTTATTATTCAAAAACAGGCAATACAGCGACAATTGCCGATGCGATTGCGAAGCAGGCAGGGGTAGTTGCGAAGCCGATTAACGAGCCCATCTATGGTGAAGTTGATCTGTTGTTCTTGGGAACCGGACTCTATGCATTTGACATTGACCCGGAACTTAAGGACTACATCTTGACCTTGAATCCGGATAAAATCAAAAAGGTTGTTGTATTCAGTACAGCAGCAATTGTTAAGTCTGCTTATGAAAAAACAAAAAAACACCTTCAAGCACAGGGACTTACCGTATCGGATGATGAATATCATTGTCCAGGACACTACATGATTCTGCGTAAAGGTCATCCGAATGGAGAAGATATTAAAAGAGCTGAACAGTTTGCAAGGGCAATCCTTGGATAGTCAGGGAGGGCAAAAGACAGTGAATCCATGGGCAATAAAAACGGCACAGTGACAGAACTATACCGCTTTTCGTTCAATGCAGGCGTTGAATGGGCTTTTATTCTTAAGGGAAAAGAATGGATGATGAATGCTACACACGGATATAGACGGTATGGGAGGGTCAGGGAAGATCTGAAATGAATTGCTGCCTGAATATCTCTTCCTGATTCTGTGAGAAACGCTCCAGCCATTGATCCGGCTGATAGTAGGCAATGATATCTTCCGGGACCGGGTGATAAGGAGAATTCAGGAAATCAAGCAATGAGTCTTCGTCATCATGATCCAGAATAAAGATGTTTTGAGGATTATAGAACTGATAGGCACGAATACTGATATTTGTCGTGATCAGTTTACGATGGTAGAAAATCGATTCCATACTTCTTAGCGTTATCCCTTGCTGGGTTTCTTTGAGAACCTCAAGGATTGCTTTGCTGTTGAGGAACAGCTTGATGTATTCGGGATAAGGGATATATGGAGCAGCCGGAATGGTTTCAAAATCAATTGCATGAATCAGTGTCCGTAGCCCATGGTCTTCAAAATGATTCATTAATGAAAGAATCCGTGATTCCCGACCGCCGTTCTTACCGCCAAAGAAGACATCATATTCAGTGAAGGAAGGATAAGTGTCGTGGCTGTGCTTGTAAAAAGTCGAGTTGTATTTCAGGGTATAGCTTCGGGCATCTTGAGGGGTGAAGGTATAGATGTCATCCACCCATTGGTTACTCTGCAACGTTGAAATTACCCTCAGCTTTTCAGAATCGATGAGATTCCAGATGTAGAAAATAATCCGGGCTGTGGTTTTTGATCGAACGGCATGGGCCATCCATGGTTGAAAACCATAATCCAGAAAGATGATGGTATCATAGTCCTGAACGTGATGAATCCAGGAACCTAAGGAATAATCAAGGGAAGCGAGCGGCTGATCTTTTTTCTGTTCAATTGCATCAAAGTAGGCGTCATCAGTTTGTTTAAGCACCGCGGAGACGTCAAATTCAGTGATCGCGGGAAAGAAATAGAGGGCTGTATTTTTTACGAGCAATAGGGTTTTATTCATCAGTCAATCTCCTTTCAATGCCTTCGTCGGATAATAGAAGGGACTTTCCCGCATTTTAACACGAAATCTGGAAATCACAAACTCATCTGAACGGGCATCTGGTGTCTTCAACATTGCGAACAGAAGCGCATTACTCCTGTCCGCCCGGATTTCAGAACCATCCGCTCTAACGTGCTGCTCATGGTTTTCTTTAAAGACATCTCGTTCTGGAATGAATTGAAACTATGGCACTCTGATTAAAAATTTGGTATATTATAGTCATATTAGTAAAATAATCGGTAAGTTAACAATCTTTTGATAGGGGAGTAACAATGAAGAATAACAGAATCATGGAAATGGAGAAATACATTACAGATCATGAACTTTGCACGATGGAGGAACTTGTCGCGGTTTTCAATGTTTCAATGAATACAGTTCGTAATGATGTTAAATCACTGGTAAGCAAGAATGCTGTCCGTAAAGTCTATGGCGGGGTTGCATCCGTTTCTCAAAGCATCATAACGGCCTTTGATCAGCGCTCGGACCGGAATATTGAGAATAAGAACAAAATTGCGAAAGAAGCAGCGGGATTCATCGAAGAAGGCGATGTGATTTTCATTGATTCCGGTACAACGACGATGAAGATCATGGATTACCTTGATTACCATTTGAATATCACAATAATTACGCATAATCTCAGTGTGATCAATTCGTGTATCCCCTACGACACAATCCGGGTCATCGGATTGCCCGGGGTATTGGAGCGTAAAACCCGTTCATTCCATGATGTGGACACTCCGAAGATCCTGGAGCGCTATAATGTCGACAAAGCGTTTCTGGCAGCCACCAGCATTACAGAAATCGGCCGATTAAGCAATACTTCAGCAATTGAGTGCACCATAAAATCAAAAGCGCTGGAGATTTCGAAACAGCGCTATCTCTTGGTGGATGCTTCCAAGTTCAATCGAAAGTCATTGATGACATTTGGGTTGCTCTCAGACATCGATTGCCTAATCAGCGACAAGGGGATTTCGAGTGATGCGGTTTCCATGTGTGAAAAGGAAGTTGGTCAGTTGATTATTGTCTGATGAATTACTATTAATTTAATAACAATAATGATAAATGAAGTTTTTTATTCACTTCATTTTTTTATTTATCATTAAATATAACAATAATTTGATAATTATTATTTACAAATTACTAAAGAGGTGATAATATTTGCGTAAGGTACCGAAGAAAGCGGATACATTGTAACGTATAAGGAGGAGAATGAGAAAAATTTTGCTTGGATCCCATGGGAAGATGGCGAGTGGTCTTGAGAATACACTGAGGTTGTTTGTAGGTAATGACTATCCAGTCACAAGCATTAGCGCCTACCTTGATTCTGAAGATGGGTATCTCGATGAAATTGATCAGTTCATCGAGGGAATTGAAGACGGCGATGAAGCTGTGATATTCACGGATATTCTTGGCGGAAGCGTAAATCAGCAGGTAATTGCGAAGGTTTTTGCCAGCGAGAAGAAAATCTTCGTCATATCCAACATGAATCTTCCCGTTGTTATCAGCATTTTACTTCACTTTGAGCCGTTGTCGGATGAGGTTATCCTCACTTTGATCGATGAGTGTAAAATTCAGCTGATGAACTATGAGAAGACGCATGCGAATGAAACTGAAGATGATTTCTTCGGTTAGGAGGAACTTATGATAGAGTCTATAAGAGTTGATGACCGCTTAATCCATGGCCAGGTTGCTCTGGTGTGGTCGAAAGAATATGGTGTTACCCATATCGTTGTAGCAAATGATGCTGCCTCAGTCAATGATGTTCAGCAGATGACGTTGAAGATGGCAACTCCTTCGGGGATTAAATTGCTGATCAAGAACGTGGCTGATGCTATAGGGGTTTTTAACCATCCTAAGGCGCAAGAGACAAAAATGTTTGTCCTGACCAACACGATTACGGATGCTTTAAGGATTGTCGAGGCCTGCGACACGGTGAAGTCAGTGAATGTTGCCAATGTCGGCCGCTTTGATCGCAGTGAAAACAAGGTAACCCTTAATTCCTGCTTGCTTGTAAATCCTGAAGAGATGAATAGTTTAAGAAAGCTCGCTGAAAAGGATATTCCTGTTTTTCATCAGGTTATACCAAGTGCAGCGAAAGTTAGTGTCAGTAAGCTGATATAAGGAGAAATTATGCTTAATATTGCACTTCTATCTGCTTTAGCTTATTTGCTATGGTGGAAACTGGTTGTTTGGAACCAGTATGACAGAAAGGCCGATTGTTGTCGGTGCTGTTACCGGATTATTGTTAGGGGATTTGAAACTCGGCTTGATGCTTGGTGCTTCACTAGAAGCAATCTTTATGGGTTCGGTGAATATCGGAGGACAGCTCTCCGCTGATCCTGCTGCGGCTACTGTGTTCGCAGTTGCCTTTGCCACTCAGCAGACCATTGATGCGGAGGCAGCATTGACTATTGCTATTCCGATCGGCGTTCTGCTTGGATTTGTTTCAATGTTTGTCAATAATATTTTTCTGACTGTTTTTGTACCGATGATGGACCGCTTTGCAGCAGAAGGCAATGAAAAAGGCCTGGTTTGGATTTTGAACTTCGGCATCTGGCTTGCCAAGAATATTGTTTTCTGTGTTGTTATCTTTATCGGCGTTTACGCAGGACATACTGCGGTCGCCAGTTTCGTGGATAAGATTCCGGCTGTTGTGATGACCGGCTTATCTGTTGCCGGCAAGTTCCTGCCTGCTGTCGGTCTGGCAATCCTGATGAAGATGCTGTGGTCAAAAGAGGTTGCAATCTATTATTTCCTTGGTTTTGTTCTTTCTATCTATGTCGGTCTGCCGATTATTGCGGTGGCTGTATTAGGCTTGATTCTGACCTTGTCCATTGCCTACCGGGATCTGGAATTAAACAAAATCAGAGCCGGTGCTTTAACTGCACGCGAAGACGTAAAATCAGATGTGGAGGATTTCTTTGAATGAAACAGAATCAGAATATCACCGTCGAAGATAAAAAAATGCTCAACAGGATCTTCTTCCGATCCTTCTTTGGACAAGCATCCAGAGTCGGGGGACAAGCGCGTCAGCATGCCATCGGATTTCTATATGCATTGCTGCCTGCATTGGATCGTTATTACAAGGATGATCCGGAAGCTAAAAAGGGTGCACTGGTACGCCATGTGCAATTCTACAACGTCACGACAATGCTGAGTACGCTTGTCCTAGGCATTATCGCTTCAATGGAGCGGGAGAACAGTGAGAACAAGGATTTCGATGAAAACTCGATTGTCGCGATTAAAGTTGCTTTAATGGGACCGTTATCAGGAATCGGCGATTCGATCTTCATCGGTGTAGTCCGCGTCATCGCAGCCGGGGTCGGAATCGGTCTGGCGTTGAACGGATCGATACTTGGTCCGATCCTGTTCCTGGTTATCTATAATGTTCCTTCAGTGGTGCTGAGATATTATCTGACGTTTATCGGGTTTAAATCCGGTTCAGGTTTCATTGCGAACATGTATGAAAGCGGAGCAATGAAGATTGTGACCAAGGCTGCCTGTATTCTGGGCTTGATTATGGTAGGTGCAATGACAGCGACTACAGTAACCTTCAAGTCCATTATCCAGATTCCGGTTGTCGATGCAGATCCTGTGCTGCTTCAGACGTATCTTGATGCGATTTTCAAAGGATTGGTGCCGCTGGGGTTAACCGTAGGCTGCAAATATTTGCTCGATAAAAAGGTCAATGTCAATATAGTCATGATCGGAATTGTTGCACTTGCGATTGTTCTGGCTTTGCTGAAGGTGGTCTAGGTGATCACATCAATGAAGTCGATGCTTGACCACGCATCTGAAAACAATTATGCCGTGATGGCGGTCAATTGCGTAAGCATGGAAATTTTACGGGCAATTATCGATGCCGCTGAGGAGCAGCACTCGCCGATTATTGTCAATATTTCGCCCCGGCAGTTTAAAGCCCATGCGCCTCTCGAACTGATTGTCCCGATGTATACATCCTATGCTGCAAGTGCTAGCGTTCCCATTGCACTTAATCTTGATCATGGACAGTCGTATGAGGATATCACCAAGGCATTGCGCTTAGGCTTTACCAGTGTGATGTTTGACGGGTCAACCCTTCCTTTCGAGAAGAATATCGAGTACACCCGGATTATCCGCTCGTTGTCCCGGGAATACGCATGTTCACTTGAAGCTGAACTTGGCCATGTGGGTGTCGCTGCTGAGGGTGATGATGAAACAAATGCGTTATACACAGATGTGGATGAGGCGGTTCAATTCATCCAGCAAACGCAGGTCGATTGTTTAGCAGTTGCCATTGGTACCGCACATGGCAGCTATCCGAAGGGCAAGAAGCCTAAGATTGACTTCAATCGGCTCAAAGAACTCAAAGAAGCCTTAAAGATTCCTTTGGTTCTGCACGGCGGATCTGGAGCGGGCGAAGAAAATATACGAAGAGCGGTGCAGCTTGGCATCAATAAAATCAATGTCTGCACTGATTTGTTCAATCATGGAAGGGAAGCCCTTCGAACTGCATTGACAGAAACGCCGCACATTGATCTGATGGATCTTCAGCATGTTTCGCAGCTTGCGATGAAGGACTATATCAAGAACTATATTGCGATGATCGGATCATCAAACCGATACGATTATGACGTTTCAAAAGCGAAAGCTTTAGACTGAGGTGACTATGAAAAAAGTAAAAGTAGGGATTGCCGGGTACGGCACAATCGGACAGCGGTTAGCGGATGGTGTCGCCCTGCAAGAAGACATGGAACTGGTCGGGGTTGCAGATCTTGCACCGACGTTATCCATTAGGGCGCTTTTTGAGAAAGGCATGCCGTATGACCTGTATCTTGTGAATGATTCCCATCTGGAAGAATTCAAAGCATTGGGAATTCCGGTGGCCGGTTCTTTTGAAGATTTGGTCAGCAACGTGGATATAATGCTGGATGCAGCACCAGGTGGAATCGGTATAAAAAACAAGGAAGTCTATAAGAAACATGGTGTCAAGGCCATCTTCCAGGGGGGCGAGAAGAGTGACGTTGCTGATGTGTTTTTCCATGGCTATGCCAACTATTCTGCCGGGTTGGGAGCCGATTATCTGAAGCTGACATCCTGCAATACAACCGGAATTATCAGGGCAGTTGATGCCCTCGATAGGGATTTCGGCATTACCCGGGTTGCTTTGACAATCGTCCGTCGGGTTGCGGATCCTGGTGATTATCATCGTGGATTGACCAACGCATTGGAACTGGAGAAGGCACCATCGCATCAGGCTTTGGATCTGATGGAGATAATGCCTCATATCAGTGCAACCGGAATTCTTATCCATACGCCGGTTACGCATGGACACATGATTACTGTATTGGCATCAAGTACACAAAAGCTGACCAAAGACGATGTTCTGAAAAGCTTCAACAAGCATCCACGGATCAGGGTTGTCTCTAAGGATGAAGGCTTTCTAGGGAATGCCTCCTTCTTCAAGTATGCAAGGGACCTGGGAAAACCGCGAGGAGACTTGTACGAGATCGGTGTCTGGTCAGACAGTATTGTTGAAAGCGGCAATGACATTATGTTTGCGATGTATATTCCTCAGGAAAGCATTACTATTCCGGAAACAATTGACGGAATCCGTGCTGCCCTTTTGATGGAAGAAAACCAAGCGGAAGCCACTTCATTGACTAACTCGTATCTGAAAATCACGAAATGACGTCTAAAGTGCTATGAACTAGCACTTTATTTATAAGGAGAGGTATGAAATACGGAATAAACACAATTGATGATTTCAGCGTTTCAGGGAAAAGAGTTCTGGTCAGGGTTGATTTCAATCAACCTATTGATCATGCGACCGGAACGCTGAGAAGCACGAAGCGGATTGAAGCTGCAGTTTCAACTATCCGTGAACTGATCGAGAAGAATGCAAAGATTATTGTTTTGAGTCATCAGGGCAGTGATATTGAATATCAGAATTTTTATACTACTCGGCCGCATGCTGCTGTTTTGTCGAGATTGCTTGGATCCCCGGTTCATTTTATTGAAGATGTATGCGGTCCTGCTGCATTGCAGGCCATTCAGTCTGTAAAGTGCGGGGAGGTTCTGATGCTTGACAATGTCCGGTTTATGTCAGAAGAGCAGACATTGTTTGAACATGAATTGCATCTGAGCATTGAACAGCAACTTGCAACCCAGGTGGTCAGTAAACTGGCACCGGTCATTGATCTTTATATCAATGATGCCTTTGCTGCCGCACATCGCAATCAGCCCTCGCTCTGTGCATTTCCATACTGTGTTCCATCAGCAATGGGGAGACTTTTTGAAAGGGAGTATGAGGTGATACAGGAGATGATGGATCATCCTAGGCATTCCAGTATTTTTGTTCTTGGCGGGGCAAAGATCAATGATGCCCTGGATATCATTGAATCGGTGCTCGCATCGAATATCTGCGATACCGTTCTGAGCGGGGGACTTGTTGCGAATCTGTTTCTGCTTGCATCGGGAGTCAATATCGGCGATGCATCTGCAGCATTTCTTGCTAAGAAGGGTTTTCTGAAGCGTCTGGATGATGTGAAAGCCATTTATTCTAGCTATCCGCAGCGAATTGTTCTGCCGAGGGACCTTGCTTATATCGAGGATGGAGAACGCAAGGAAATCAAGGTCAGTCCGGTTCTCAGCTCTAACCTTTATGTGGATATCGGTATAGATACGATCCGCCATTACGACGGCATTATCGCAAGTGCCCAGTCAGTTTTCGTAAACGGACCCGTCGGGGTATTCGAGGAGCCTCTATCAGAGCTCGGTACGAAAAGTATCTGGGAATCCCTTGCGACGACCAAGGCTTTTACGGTTGTCGGAGGCGGTGACA
>CALNCD010000187.1 GCA_937874965.1 uncultured Erysipelotrichaceae bacterium
AAAATCAGTAAACGATGCGATCGAGAACAGAACCAGCACAACAAGATTAAGCACCCGGATATTCACAACATCAAACGATAGATAATAGACTGGAATTCCAAATTGCTGATATGGAAAAAGCCAGACCAGCACAATAAGAGGAATCATGGCAACCCGCACCAGGGTCAAACGATTAGCTAAATTCATATTACTCTCCTGTCAATTCCAAAACGATATTAATCACATCCACCTGGGTTTTAAACTCAGGCAACACCACAGGGATATCGTTGACCATAATAGTGCTTTTGCCGATGTATCCGAATCGCAGATAAACAGAGGTTTTATCCACAGCAACCACTTCCTTGACCTCACTGAGTTCCTTGGCTTTCATACTGGAATCATATGAAGGAAGAGTTGCTAGATTCGAAGGTTGCGTACCTACCCAGGTTGCGTAGGTCATCCAAGACTGAGAGGCATACTTGACGCTGACTTTCAAAGTGTCGTTGGCGGTATAGCCTTTCACAGTATAATGAATGGTAGCATCCCCGGCCACATAGACCGGCGTCTGTGTGATGGTCAGAACCGCGGGCGTAACCGGCGTAGAGGGTGTCGAAGGTGATGAAGGAACAGACGGCGTATCCGTCGGCGGGATAACTGTCTGCTGATCAGAAGTGGAACTGGTCAGGTTCGGCCAAATCGACTTCACAAAAATAAATGCAAACAAACTGACAATTACAAGTGAACCCACAATGAAAATCACCACCAGAAAATCAACACTCCGCTTGACTACAGGAGGTTTGACCGTATTTGATTTCATATAACGCTGTGTCCGCTTTGAAATATTGACATTGCTTTCACGGGTCAACTCAATCTTTTTAAGGGATTGTGTTTTCTCAAAATTCAGGACATCATCATCAAGTTCTTGACGGTAGTCATCAAAATCGAGGTACAATGCCTGAGCATAATAGCGAATATAGAAACGCAGATATGAAAGCTCAGCATTGAAAAATTCAATATTCCCCGCCTCAATAGCTTCAAGTCTATCCTCAGAGATTTTTGTTTTATCACACATTTCACTGATTGAGAATCCCAGTTCATGACGTCTCGCCTGCAAGATTTTTCCTAGATTTTCCAATGCTCCAACTCCTAACTTTATACGATGTTCCTGTCTCTTGTTAAATTATATCAAAAAACCCTTTTTTTGCAATGAAAAAAGGTACAATGTACCTTTCTTACAAACCCTTGAATATCATCATTAAGCCATGTTTTGTCAAGTTACCTTGGGTAATCATTTATCTACATACATAATTGCATGTCCCATTGCCGATTTGATTCTCGGCGCTGGATTCCCCTACCAAATTTGGGTTTCTCGCTTGCGGGGTTTACCTCGTTCCACCAATATGTTTCCATATTGCTACGTCACTGTGGCACTTTTAAAGTTCTCATCCATAGTTTCCCTTAGGATTCGAAACAGCCGTCACTGCCCATCCTTATGACTTCGAATGGCACAAACACTATCATCATCGCAGATGATGCGAGCATGGACTTTCCTCTATTAACATTGTTAACAGCGATTACCTTTCCGACTATTCTGAAGGATTTTGGTTGTGGTCATATACGGCTTGTTCCAAACGCGAAACACGTTTCAACAGATCCACCGGATTAAAAGCAACAGAAGAATCAGACGCTTCTTTCACAGTACTCTCAAGTTCAAGAATCCGTTTCGCCTGAGCGTTCGTGGATGCTTCATACTGAGCCAAAAGAGACTGCTGCTGCTTGATAATATCCTCGAAAACCTGATAGTCTTCAATGACCATATCCAAGAGCTCATCGACTTCCTTGGCATTGTATCCCTTGAAATCGATATGAAATTCCTTGTCTGCTATTTCAACTGCTGTCAACCGTGTTTTATTTCCCACATTTATCACCATGGCTATTATCCCAAATTTAGAAGCATACTTCAAGACTAAAACGCATTAAACTGCTTTTAGAGGTCTATAGTTTTTCAGGATCATAGCGTATAATGATACTGGTGATAAAAATGGTAGGATACCCGAACGGAAGCAAAAAACACATCAATCATGCAACGAACAAAGCGGACGCTGGCAAACGCGGCATGAGTTTAGAAGCGGATTTAAATCAGTCCAATGACTATTATCGGCTGAATCAAATCGCTGTAATCCATAAGAAACCAACCCCTGTCCAGGTGGTTACAGTCGATTACCCCTCACGTAATAAAGCACGGATTACTGAAGCGTATTACCGTCATCCTTCAACAACGGATTACAATGGAATCTATAAGGGATATTATGTTGACTTTGAAGCCAAAGAAACCAAGAACAAGACCCTGCTGCCCTTGCAATTCATTCATCCTCATCAACTGGAGCACCTGGCAAGTGTCGAGCGTGAGGGAGCGATTTCATTTGTGATAATACGCTTTTCAAGTTATAATGAGACATATCTTGTGTTCAGTAAAGATCTGTTTATTTTGCTTGAAGATAAGACGATTAAATCCATCACACTGAAGTGGATTATCGAACATGGCCATCGCTGTCCGTTTCGGTATCAAATTCCCTGTGACTATCTGACAATCGTTGAACAAGAACGAATGAGGAGACTAAGTACAGATGAGTAAAAACAATAAGAAAACCGAACAGGCTTCATCGAAACCTGTATCAGCCAAAGCCACAAAAAAGAGACAGCCTTATTTTATCCAGAAAATAATTGCGATCTTTCTGATTGTCTGCTTTGCCGTAGGTATTGGTGGCGGAGTACTGGCTTACACGTATGTCAAAAAGGTCATTGATTTTGCGAACAGTCTGAATATCAGCAAAATTGTAACCAAAGCATCATCCACAATCTACAATATAGATGGAACCCAGACAATCTCGGATTTAGGAATACAAACAATCAACAATGTAACCTATGATGAATTACCGCAGGTGGTCGTCGATGCTCTGGTATCCGTTGAAGATTCACGGTTCTTCACCCATAACGGCTTCGATATTCCCCGGTTTACAAAAGCAATGGTCAACAATGCCCTTTGCTTATGTTTTGACCAGGGCGGCTCAACATTGACTATGCAGGTAATCAAGAACTCCTATTTCGTCGATGATGAAACGGGCTTACAGGCAACCAGCGGTCTCAATGGGATTCAGCGAAAGATCTCTGAAATCTACCTGGCCCCTGAGCTGGAACGGATCATGTCCAAAGAAGAAATAATTGCGGTTTACCTGAATTCTTCTAACTTCGGCGTTTCCGGTTCAAAAGGAATCTACGTCGCAGCAGAGACATTGTTCGGCAAGAAAGTCTCTGAACTGAATTTAAGTGAGGCAGCCTATCTGGTCGGTGTGGTCAATTCCCCGGCCGCCTATAATCCTTTCTTCAATTATCAAGGAATTGTTGGTTATCTGGATGATGCATCAGCCCGTCGTAATACTGTCCTTGATTTAATGGAATATCATGGTTATATCACAGCTCAGGAACGCGATCTTGCGAAGTCTGTGAAACTGGAAGATCTCTTTATCAGCCAAGGAAGCAGCAATGATATCCTGAAGACGACCTACAAATACCAAGCCTATATCGATGCTGTCGTCAAAGAAGCCACAGAGGTCACCGGCAAGGATCCATATGAAACTCCGATGAAGATCTATACCTACATTGATACAGAAGTTCAGGAATTGTTGGAAGCCATCGGTAACGGGGACTATACAACCGATAAAATGGGAATCAGCTCCAGTCAGGAAGTCTCCTGGGCCAATGATGAGGATCTTCAAGCGGCATTGACCATCATCAATAACAGCACCGGAGCTGTCATCGGTACATTGGGCGGCCGTGAGTACTATGGTCAAAAGATGTTCCAGCGTGCCTTTGACTCTGCAGTTAATCCAGGGTCAACGGCCAAGCCGGTTATTCCCTATGTGCTGGCCTTTGAATATCTAGGGCAATCCACCG
>CALNCD010000188.1 GCA_937874965.1 uncultured Erysipelotrichaceae bacterium
ACAATTGTTACACTAAAGCCATCGCATTCAATGGACTTCAGCAATGCAGTATCGCCCTGTCCGCCCTTGCCGAAATGGAAGTCATAGCCGCAGACGAGATGGCGAACCCCATAGTTACGGATAAGTTTATCAATAAAGTCTTCAGGCTCAAGCAATGAAAATTCGCGGGTAAAGCGAATAATGAAAAATGCATCCATGCCAAACTGTTCAGCAATCTCAATGCGATCTTGGATAGTGGTGATATGGCGGATATCTCTGTCCCCTTTGATCTCCAGTCATGGATCAGGGTCGAAGGTAATCAAGGCACTTTTCAATCCCGATTCATGTGCAATTTCCCTGGTTTTCTGAAGCAGCGCCTGATGTCCTTTATGAAGTCCGTCAAAATAGCCGATGCAAGCAACATAATGATGCAGCGTTGACTGTAAATGCGTTGAATTGATTTCGATGATATCCATTACCATAACCCCCTGATGCTTTTGAAGACAGAATCATGTTCACGTCGATAAACGGCAACCGCTTGATGATCCTTGACCATAATGACTTCGTCGGCACACGTATCAAGGATGACACGCTGCCCATAATAGACCTGTTGAAGGATTGCCGAGCAATCGTAACGTTCAAGGCTGATCTTCTCCAACGGGTTAATCAATTGATTTTCGAGTGAAACTTCATCCAGATGAACGCAATCTTCCAATGAAAATGAACCCACTTGTTCACGCACGAGAGACGCCATTGCACCGAGTGTGCCAAGTTTCAGCGCAATAGCTTCGCACAGAGAACGGATATAAGTTCCTGAACTCACAGAAGCCCTGAATTGAAGTACATGCTGAGATGCATCATAGGAGAGAAATTCAAGCGAATAGAGCGTCTGTATCGTTTCAGGAATATCAACCATCTGACCTTTGCGGGCATACTCATACAGTTTACGACCGTTGATTTTCTTTGCGGAAACCATCGGTGCTTTCTGAATAAATGGACCGACCATGGCCGCAAGAACTGCCTGGATGTGTTCATCCTTTAATTCGGGTATGGCTGTTTGATCCTTGATGTCTCCCCAGATATCCCCGGTTGTTGTTGCCAGACCTAGCTGCACTGTTGCCAGATAGACTTTATCACGCAGATCCAGATAAGGCAGTGTCTTCGTCGCCTGATTGATCAGCAGCACCAAGACTCCTTCAGCATTCGGATCCAAGGTTCCCGTATGCCCGACCTTGCATTTGAATTGCCGTTTTATCCGTGCTACAACATCATGGGATGTCATATTCTGTTCTTTATAAATTGCGAAAATTCCATTCATTGTTCATTGACCTCATTCATCATGTAATATTCCTCAAACGTCAAGTCGTGACTGGTTATATACGTTGCTGCATCAATCCCGACATAACGAAGATGCCATTCTTCTTTGCTGTAACCGGTAATGTCTGTCTTGCCTTCCTGGTAACGTATGATAAAACCAAAACGATACGCATTTTCACTGACCCACTGAGATTGAGGCGTTTTATAGAAGTTTTCCAGTGTATATCCGCTGGCCAGCAAATCAAACGCCAAGCCTGTCTGGTGCTCCGAGTAACCGGGACGGGCTGAAAGTGCATCAGCTGCCGCTTCTCCGCTTGCATTCACATAGGTGTTATACAATGAATTCTGATATGAATAAGAACGATAAGCAGATGTTACACGCACAGTTAAATCTGCTTCGGACTTCATTGAGCTAATCAGTGTTTCCAGTGCCGCAACTGCTTCGCGCCGCCCCTTCATGGCATACGTTGAAAGATTTGAGGGAATATCAACAAGATCTTTAGGTACATACGACTCACCAAGACGATAATATTTATTGGCCAAGACCAGGATAGAGTAATCATCGACGGCGATATCATGTGCATAGAAATCATAATCAAGGTACATATTGGTACGGTTTACTACCTGGGCAATTGGATACTCGGGGTGTTTCCGGGAGTATTCGAGGTAACGATCATAGTTTGCAAACCGAAAGTAGGGTTGCTGAAGGTAATCAAGAATATTTGGGGTATAGGATATACTGAGAAGCTGAGAGGAATCTTGTGAATAGTTCTTTTCTAAAAGTGCAGCCACTTCATCAGTGTAGCCCTTTGCAACATATTGTTTCTGAAGTTCAGATTGTTTTGGTTCATCCGGAAGCACGACGGCTGTTGTTTTTGTCGTTCTGGAAACGGCATAAATACCGGCAATAAAAAGTGCCACAACGCAAACTGCTATCCAGAGGGTGCGTATTGTTGACTTAGACATACATTCCTCCAATGGTCTTATTATACCGCAAATCTTGAAAAGATGATGGGAATAGTGATTCAACCCTCTTATTTTATCACGATTAAAAATTTGCGGTTGACATTCTTATTTTATGCGTATATTATAGGTTAAACAAAAGTAGTAGAGGTAGCGATGCAGAAGAGTACATGGTTGAGCCGGCGGGCATTGATTCCATGGAAAGGCAATCATCGCCGAATTCAGGGTTTGGCAGAACGTTGAATGGGGTTATGGGAAAGACCTATAACACTCCTTCCGGTTTGGAAGTGGCGCTAGGCAAAACCCTTTAAAAGGCCGTCTAGTGGACGACCTTTTGTTCATTTTCAAGGAGGAAATACAATGAAAAGAATAATGATTGCAGCACTTACTCTTGGCTTATGTCTGACACTTGTGGCATGTTCCAACAATTCTGGAAGTACAACCAGCGATACCTTAACTGTTGGAATGGAGTGCGCTTATGCCCCTTTTAACTGGTCACAGATGGATAAGACCGATACATCCGTTGAAATCGACAACAACAAAGGATCATATTGCGATGGATACGATGTTCAGATTGCGAAAATAGTTGCTGATAAGCTCGGAAAGACACTTGTGATCAAAGCCTTGGACTGGACGAATCTAGAGAGCGGATCAGCTGTGAACAATGGAACGGTCGATATCATTTTTGCAGGAATGAACCCAACCCCGACCCGGGCACAGGCTATTGATTTCACGGATGCTTACTATACCTCCGTCTATGGCATTGTTGTTAAGACAGATTCATCGTTTGCAAATGCGACAACGATTGCCGATTTCAAGGGATCAAAGCTGATTACTCAAACCGGTACTGTCCAGGACAAGACATTCATTGACCAAGTTGAGAATGTAACCCATGTCCCAGGGACTAATACAATGCCTCAAGCAATTTCTTCTTTATTGAATAATGCTGTGGATGGTGTTGTCGTTGAAAAACCAGTGGCTGAGGTCGCGTTAAGTACAAATTCAAATCTGAAATTCATTGTCTTCGCGGATGGCCAAGGATTCACCGCAGAACCTTCTGATTTGATTATTTCCGCAGGTGTTAAAAAGAACCGTGATGATAATCTCGTAACCCAGGTTAACGACATCCTGAAGACCATCACTACTGAACAACGCGATGAAATTATGAGCGCTGCACAGCAAAGGCAGCCAGCTGCGAACTAATATGATACCTACCCTACTCAGTGCACCGATTACATCATCTATCCCGTCGGATTTCTTCGGCGGGGTTTGGTATCTGTTCTTGGCGTATTACCCATGGTTCTTAAAGGGATTATGGGTGACAATAAAAATTGCATTTCTCGGAACCCTATTCGGTTTCCTGCTCGGCTGTGTCATTACAGCAGTGCGTCAGGTAAAGACCGGCCGCCATGATCCTAAAATTGTTGCGGGACTTATCA
>CALNCD010000189.1 GCA_937874965.1 uncultured Erysipelotrichaceae bacterium
CACGAAGGATGGAGCAGAGACCGATCTGGATCTTGGTCATTATGAACGATTCATTGATGAAGAACTTACTCAGAATGCGAACATTACGACGGGACGGGTTTATAAGAGCGTTATCAGCAAGGAACGTCGGGGAGATTATCTTGGAGCAACCGTTCAGGTTATTCCTCATATTACGGATGAGATCAAGTCAAAGATCTATCAGGCCGCAGAGGAAAGCCAGGCTGATGTGGTCATTACGGAAATCGGCGGCACCGTCGGGGATATCGAGTCCCTTCCGTTTTTAGAAGCAGTCCGTCAAGTCCATGCGGAACAAGACAAGGAAAATGTTCTGATTATTCATATGACGCTGATTCCTAAGGTTCCGGCCAGCAATGAATTGAAAACTAAGCCGACACAGCATAGCTATAAAGAACTGATGAGTTTGGGCATTAAAGCCAATATCATTGCTACACGTTGCGATGAGCCGATTACGGATGAAATCCGCAAGAAGATCGCTTTGTTCTGCGATGTCAATGAAGCAGCAGTCATTGAGTCGCCGAATGTGTCAAATCTCTATGAATTACCGCTGAAACTGGAGGAACAGGGCCTGGACGATTATATTGTCCGCAAGTTTGGTTTCGCTGAAGGCAAGGCAGATATGAGTGAGTGGAAATCCATGATTTCCTTGATTTCTCAGGTGAACAAGCGTGTCCGTATTGCTTTGGTCGGCAAGTATGTTCAACTTCATGATGCCTATCTTTCTGTCAATGAAAGCCTGCTTCATGCTGGGTATTATCTAGGGGCTCAGGTTGATATTGATTGGGTCGATTCCGAAACAATCACCTCCAAAACCGTTGACTCAATCCTGTCGGGTGTCTCAGGGATTCTGGTTCCTGGCGGCTTTGGAGGACGAGGTATCGAAGGGAAAGTGCTCGCTGCAAAATACGCACGTGAACATCAGGTTCCATACTTTGGAATCTGTCTCGGAATGCAGATTGCCGTGATTGAGTATGCACGTCATATTCTCGGAATCAGTGATGCCAATTCCAGTGAGTGGGATGAAGACTGCAAGAACCCGATCATTCATTTGATGTCAGATCAAAATGGCGTCGTGAACCTGGGAGGAACATTGCGGTTAGGAAACTGGCTGTGTTCAATCAAGCCAGGAACGCATACCGCGGAAGTCTATCAGCAGGACGCCATAGAAGAGCGTCATCGTCATCGGTATGAATTCAATAATAATTACCGAGCTGATATGGAAGCCTCCGGTATGGTCTTCTCAGGCATGAATCTGGAGAAGGATCTCGTTGAAGTCATCGAATTAAAGGATCACCCTTGGTTTGTGGGCTGCCAGTTCCATCCTGAATTCAAGTCACGGCCAAACCGACCGCATCCGCTGTTCTTTGGTTTTGTGAGAGAATCGTTGCAATATTCGGCAAATAGAGTAAAATAGGTGTGTAGATTCAGAGATTTAATATGAGGAGGAAATCTATTTATGGCATTAGTTTCAGCTACAGAAATGTTGACAAAAGCACGCGACAATCATTATGCAGTAGGGGCATTCAATACAAATAACCTTGAGTGGACCATTGCAATCTTGAAAGCTGCTCAGACAAAGAATGCACCGGTTATGATTCAGACATCAATGGGTGCAGCGAAGTATATGGGCGGTTATGAAATCTGTGTTGCGATTGTTAAAACGCTGATTGAAACCATGAACATCACTGTTCCAGTTGCATTGCACCTTGACCATGGCGATTATGAAGCAGCAAAGAAGTGCATTGAAGTTGGTTATACATCCGTTATGTTCGATGGATCTCATCTTCCATTTGAAGAAAACTTGGAAAAGACCAAGGAAATCGTAGCATTGGCCCATGCAAAAGGCATTTCTGTAGAAGCAGAAGTCGGCAGCATCGGCGGTGAAGAAGACGGAATTATAGGGGCAGGCGAACTTGCTGATCCAAAAGAATGTAAGATTATCGTAGACTGCGGCATTGATTTCCTGGCTGCAGGTATTGGTAATATCCATGGTAAATATCCTGACAACTGGGCTGGATTAAGCTTTGATCGTTTAGATGAAATCAACAAGGCAACTAATCAAATTCCATTGGTCTTGCATGGTGGATCAGGAATTCCTGAAGACCAGATTTCAAAAGCAATCAATCTTGGTGTTACAAAGATCAATGTCAATACAGAATGCCAGCTGGTCTTTGCTGAAGCAACTCGTAAATACATTGAAGCTGGAAAAGACCTTGAAGGTAAAGGATTTGATCCACGTAAACTGCTTAAGCCAGGTGTTGATGCTATCATTGCTTGCGTTGAAGAAAAAATTGAATGGTTTGGAAGCACAAACAAAGCGTAATTGTTATTTAAGAGTCGGAACTGAGGTTCCGGCTTTTTTTGCTTTTATCGAAAAAGTGAAAAGAATTAAAGAATCCTATTTTTTAGAGTGCATTAAAGCAAACAATTACAGGAAAACTCGAAGAGTTCTGTGTTTTTTTATATTTTTTGTAAGCATGGAAAACCGGATTATCGGGTTCTGAAAAAAAGTGTACGATGTCTCTTCCTTTTATATCGGTTAATTGGTAGACTCCGATTAAAGGAGAAGAATATGAAAATGATATTGAAGAGAGGACTTGTAGTTGTGCTTAGCGTATGTTTAATCGTTCCGTTAGTTGGAGTATCTGAGGTTAAGGCTGAAGACACAAAAAATGTTAAAGAAGAAACTGCTGAAAAGGCAAATCAAAAGAAATATGAAGACAAGCAGGTTCAAGAGGATATTAAGGCTGCAAATCAAATGTCTATTCAGGCAGATCCGAAATCAAACTCAGTTCAATCAAAAGCAGCATATGGGACATTTCCGACCAGGAAGGTGTTGTTTTGATAACGGATGATGCATGGAAAGGTGTAGTTCCGCTTGGACATTCTGCCATAGTTGCGTACAATTATTATACTGTCGAGTCGAGTAGTCCGGGCGTTCAGTATTTGAATGACCAATGGCGCTACGGAAAGAAACAGGTCTATGGTGTTACTGTTGCCTCAACAACGATCAAACAGGATATCGCTGCTGCAGACTGGGCTTTCAGGCAATTAAATAAACCCGATAATTATGATTCCTACAAT
>CALNCD010000190.1 GCA_937874965.1 uncultured Erysipelotrichaceae bacterium
CGGCTAAAGCAATATCAGGAAGATCCAAAGGTGCAATCCTCACATCCATCCCGTTCATCTGCTGAATTAACGAAAGATCTGCATCCGCTATGCGAATTGGCCGCTGATAGCAGATCACACCGGAATAGATGGAAGCGGCAAGGTCTCCTCCTGATGCAGTCGCATCGATGCTGTAATTGACCAGATAAGCTAATTTGAATAAGTCTTTTTTTGATAGTTTGATACCATGGTACTGAAGCAATCCGTCCAGCACGCTGACAATCACAACTCCGCTGGAACCTAAGCCGATTTTCATCGACCCCTCATCCAGACGGCTGAGAATGGTGATTGATACAGACTGCACCGGTATCCGAAGCTCCTGCAAATACCGGGTCCCAAACGCTATCGCTTGATCGACACTGGTAAATCCCGGATGTTTGTCCGAACTATTGATATAGATGAGGGGCTCATCTGCTTGTTCAGTAATCACCTGCGTAAGCAAAGCACTATGAATCTGCACTTCCAGAAAACGATCAAACGCGCCGATAATGGCCTTCCCCCCAGCAACGACATGATATTCACCAGCCAGATAGAGTTTCCCAGGGTGCTTAAGCGAGATCATAGACGTGTACACCCTCTCCGACTTTGCAGACTACGCAAGGAGCACTGACGCCAAGACCGCGTAAACCCTCCAAGACCTTATCAACCACCGGCTGCAGGCAAAGTATTTTAACATTTGGTCCCCCATCCATCGTGAAATAGGCCTCAATGCCTTGTTGACGCAAAATCCGCACAGCATTCATCACCTGAACCGATTCAGGCATGAAATACCACTGCGGCGGATCACAGGCTAGAAGGCTTGCATGCATCCGCATGGCACTTGCTTCGCTTAGCTGGCCGACCGCTTGGAAATTGTGGTCTTCAATCGCCTTAAGCATCTCAGGAATAGAGGCATTGGCTGCCTTTACCCACTCTTGAAAAAAGGGGCTGGTCTGCTGAGTAAGCTGCATCGCCTCACGAGAACCGAGGGGCTTGCTTTGCTTTGAAACAACGACTGCGATCAGCCGGAAATCTGTCCATGG
The DNA here is from genome assembly GCA_937874965.1 of uncultured Erysipelotrichaceae bacterium. Classification (GTDB taxonomy): domain Bacteria; phylum Bacillota_I; class Bacilli_A; order Erysipelotrichales; family Erysipelotrichaceae; genus CALNCD01. The sequence goes on from CALNCD010000190.1 coordinate 1,062, forward strand.
TGGACATTCAATCGATTCCGCATAGCTGCTTTGATCGTCATCACCTGCATGCCAATAAGCAAAACCGCCGTAAACCGAACGACACGCACTGCCTGATCCTTTGCGAACCAGACGAGAGAGTCCAACAGGAGTATACGGATATTCCAATGCACTGAGAGCTGCTGCTCCCAAAGCTGCGAAAGCACTTGCTGAGGAAGCAAGTCCAGCAGCCATCGGGACCGTATTGGAAGACGTTATTCGCGCATACCCCTGATTATGGGTAAGCTCCCGAACCCTGTCCATAAAGCCCGATACACGGCCAAAAGACTTGCCGACGACAAGCTCACCCTCAATCCGCAGTTCATCCGCAGTCAAAAAGGGATCAAATTCTACCTGCGTTTCGGTATAGAATTGATCCAAGGTCACTGAAATACTCGAGTTGGAAGGAATAATCAGATCCTGATTCTGCTTCCCCCAGTACTTAATGAGTGCAATGTTGGTATGCGCTTTGGCTGTCGCCTTCATGGTCTGCCATCTCCTTCAAATCATAAAGCCAGGTCTTGATCGCTCCTGCTTGTTCAAGTGATCGTGACACTCGCAATGCTTGATCTACACCTTCACACAGCGCAATGATACAGCCACCTTTACCGCTCCCAGTCAATTTAGCGCCGACGGCACCATGTTCCCGGGCGCATTGAATCAAGGATTCAATCCCTTCATCGCTGACACCGAGCTGAACCAGGCAGGAATGTGCCTCATTCATTCTGAACCCTAAGGATTTGACTTCATTATGCGCCAGCAGGACTGAAACTTCATCTGTCAGTTCGCCTAAACGCTTCATAACGCCTTCCAAGTGAACCGGATTACGCTCCATCAGCTGCTTAACTTCTGAAATTGCTTCGGCAGTATTCCCTTGCCGACCACTGTCCGCAATGACCAGAATACCATCCACTGCAATCTGCAAGCAGCTTTCCTGCTTGCCTTTTTCAAAATAGACCGCACGTTCCAAGGTAATGGTCGCGGAATCCAAACCGCTGGGATTTCCATGGTTAATCCGTTCTGAAATCAAAGAATACTGATTCAGCTGCGCAGCACTTAATTCCAGATCGAAGAAATCATAGATGGCCCGAACCAATGCAACAGAGACTGCCGCACTCGAACCGAGACCACGTTGAGTCGGCAAAGAACTTATGATATCAAAATGAAGCCCGAACAACGGATGATTCAAACTGATTAAAACGGCACGGATTAATTCCTTGATGCCATCCAACTCGTGCGGTGCGCTCTTCATTTCCCCATGATGATAAATGCAGCCCACACTGATCGGCTCTTCAGTCGCAGTCACGCTTACCTCTATTCCCGCATTCAGAAAAGGAATCGCAATTGCAGGTTTTCCGTAGACAACCGAATGCTCACCGATTAAAATAATTTTTCCTGCTGCCTTTCCATTGCCGAATTTTGAGATTGTCATAAGACCTCCGCTGTGATAGTACGTTTGAATTATAGCCTACCACCATGGAATGTCAATTCTCGAATGAATTATGGGGAATTATGGGATTATTGATAATACTGGGCCTGTGCACTGTAGAGTTCATAATATACACCTTCATGGCGAGCCATCAGGGAATCATGATTGCCTTCATCCACAAGCTTCCCCTGATCAAAGACCAGGATCCGTTGACAGAACTTGCAACTGCTCATCCGATGGGAGATAACCAGCGCACCCTTTCCCTGAATTGAATGGTTAAAATCCTGGTAGAGTTCAAACTCCGCTAACGGATCCAAAGCGGCCGTCGGTTCATCCAGAATCAATGTTGCCCCTTGTTTGTACCAGGCACGTGCCATCGCCAGCTTCTGGGCCTGACCACCTGAGAGTTCAACACCCTCATCATCCATCTGTGTTTTAATCACCGTTTTTTCCCGATGAGGCAGATGATCGATCATCGAGGAAGCATGGCTTTTCGCGATAGCATTCATAAACCACGCTTCATCCAATGTCGCCCCTGCACAGATATTTTCTTCGACGCTGTATGCAAATAAGCGGAAATCCTGAAAGACAACCCCAAGCTGTTTTCGATAATCATCCAATGCAATTGTCTGAATGTCTTGATCGTTCAAATAGATTGTCCCAGAAGTCGGTGAGATTAAACGGCAAATCAGCTTAACTAGCGTGCTCTTTCCACATCCGTTTTTCCCGACCAATCCAGTCACCTCATCCAAAGAAATTGACAAGGATAAGCGCGAAAGCGCCTCTTGATCACTGCCGGGATAACGATAGCTCACTTCATCAAAACGAAGCATGTATGGCTGATCCGGCATTGAAGCACCCTGAAATGATTCATCCTCAATGGCAAGATAATCGCTATAATATGATAAGTAATTCACTAAATTTGAATAGGATGCGATGTTCGACAACCCTTTGACCAGCTGGTTAACCATGTTCTGAATCAAATTGACATTCAACAGCAAAGTTCCCACAAGAATCGCCTGCGTATATGCCTTTATCCCAATCAGGACATAAAGTCCACCCATGCACAGCAATGTCGCAATCTGCCCCAATGATTCATAATGAGCCATCTTCAACATACCTTTTCCAAAAGACGCAATGATTGAAACCACGGTATGATGAATGACCTCCTGAATCATCTTGGCCCCACGATACAAGCGGATCAGCTTACCGCTTTCTTCATTCGAGATGATTGTTGAAACGTAATATGACATTTCACGGTTAACAGTCGTATTTTCCTTGAAAATCGAATACATGACCCCTGCACTTCGGGCTGACGTCCATACTGAAATAACCATCGGAACAAGAATTAATGCTCCCATCAGCAGAATTGTACCTTCGGAATTCGCGAACCCCGCAAGGGATGTGGTAAACGGTGATTTCGCAAGCATCAAGGAAACCAATGCCGCTCCGGAAAAGAAAATTGAGAAGAGAATCGTAAAAAGCGATTGGACCATATCTTCGACAAAACTCTGAATCCCACCAGATGAATTTGATCCTTCCTCGGCACGTTGGTACATCAGGCGAATATCTGGTGAAATCAGTTTCGTATACGCCATTTCCAATGACTTACGGGTAAGGCGCGCATTCAATTCAAAACTAATCCAATCCAAGGAATCTGTGTTCAGTTTTTTCAATCCGGCTGTGATTAGGCCAACAAGAGCCAGGACTGCCAAATAGATAACAACATGCCGCAGGAGTTCTGCTTGAGGAACCTGTGCTTGAAACTGATTCAATACCAACGCAAGAAACAGCGTAGGGAAATAACTCATGACTAAGACAAAGAAAGCATAGCTTCCGGAAATAGCCAAGGCCCATGGATCTAGTGAGTGAACTAACCCCACCACTTGAAGGGCTTTTTTAAACGGCTTCATACTGATCCTCCTTATAGTATTGACTCTGCACATGGAACATTGATGCATATTCACCCCCATATCGCATCAGCTCTTCATGTGACCCTGATTCAAGAACACGACCATTCGCCAAAAACAGAATACGATCACAGAAACGGGTAGAACTCAACCGATGGGAGATAAACAGTGATGTATGTGTTCCGACTAGCTGTTGATAACTTTCATACATAGCTTGTTCAGCCAAAGCATCCAGAGCCGCCGTTGGCTCATCCAGGACAAGAATACGCCCTTGTTTATACAACGCACGGGCCAACATGAGTTTCTGTTGTTCTCCTCCTGAAAAATTCTCACCATCCAGATAAATATTCCGTGTCAGCTGAGTCTTTAAGCCCTCTTTAAGTCCAGCTACTTTCTGCATCATCCCGCTTTTTTCGAGAACATCCTCCAAACGATTCTGATCCATGGACAGCCGGCTCATCGCAATATTCTGTTCAACATTCAAGGCCCATATCTCACTCTCCTGAAAGACAGGGGAAATCATGCCCATATAAGCCGATTCCGAAAAATAAGACTGAGGAAAACCATTGATCCGAATGACCCCTTCGGTTGGATGAATCAAACCGCAAAGCAGTTTCACCAATGTACTCTTGCCTGCACCGTTGATTCCGACCAATGCTAGTTTCTCACCCGCTTTGAGTTCAACATTAAAGTCATCAATAACCCGTTTTTCCTGACCAGGATAACAGAATGAAATATGATCAAAGACAATAGTCAGTTCACCATCAACCGCTTCACCGCTTCCCCAGAAATGTGTTTCCGGATAGTCGAGGAATTCCCGTAAGTCATCCATGCCTTGAGAAGCAACCTGAAGTTTAAAGATGCCATCCACAATCTCTTTCATCCATGTTGTAAATCCACTCATCAAACTGAAGAATAATGTGAAACGAACCAAGGACATGCCCTGATAAACACTGATAACGAGATAGATATACGCAAAACCTTCCCGCAGAACCAATGCAGCCATATCGCAGATATCCGCAACGAATTGGATTGCATGTTCACGCTTGGCATAATCAAACGATTCTTGTTTCAAGGCTTGATTCTTTGCATTCAGCCAATCAGCAATCGGATAAAGCCGTACATCTTCAGCATTCCGCATATCAATGGACTGGTTCTTAAGATACCGGCGCTTCGTCTGCAGGGCACTGCGTGCTTTCCGGTTTTCTTCTTTATACCGTCTGACTCGGTTCAAGCCATAGAATGAAAGCATACCGCTGAGGAGAACCACCAAGAAGATAAACGGTGAATAAAAAGAAATAATCACGCCATAAACAAGAAATCCAATGCCATTCTTCAAAAGGCGCAGCACCTGTGTGTACATGGCCTCTGCCCCTTCCCAATTGCTGTTGATTCCATTATCAAGTGCTTTGGTATATGAATAGTTCAGATCAGCTTGAGTCATATCGGTGTAATCCATTGTGATATACTTCCCATAAACCTTCTCACCAAAAGTTAGGATACGACCGCTGACTCCTTCCAGAAAACCCAGGTTTGTCACTCGGTTCAAAACATACGTTAGGACCGCTAACCCAAGACTGATACCGCTGACTTGGACAATCATTGTCTCAATGCCAAGTGAACTCGCAAGAACATTGACAATCACAGTTGGAATCAATACTGTCGCCAGCGCCATGAAAACGGTACAGATCACTTGGATCATCATATGACGCTGCATAGCTGGATGGCTAGGTAGCACTGTTTTAAAATAATAGGTCACATTCTCAATGACCCGATGTTTATGTTTCATTTCATCACCCTATGTCATCATAGCATGTTGCTTTCAATAACCACGGAATCTCAAGCCAAGCGGTAGAATAATCAGGACAAGAGGTAAATCAAGAAGCTGATTTTGATTGAAAATAAGTTAAACAAAATTATCTAAAGTTTAAAAATCAAAATCATTCTTTTGATAAATCTGGCTAAAAATATAGTTAATCCAATAAAATCACAGTACTTACTAAAATAAAAAGGCCAGCTGGGGCTGCTGGTCTTAGACAAATATGGCCATACTAAATAAATTAATTAATCGCTGAACGCTACTAATTCTTTTTAATTCGAATCCAATCACTCAGCAACAGGGTTATTGCACCCATCAGGACCAACATCAATGATGCGTTAATGGCAAATAATCCGACTCCAGTATTCGGAATTACATTTATTACCGGAACAGGTTTAGCCTTTGTTGGTATTTCGACTCCTGGGTGTTCATTACCAACTGTTGCTTTCTTCGCAATTGATTTTACTATCTTGCATCTTTCATGCAATCATCCCAAAAATTCGGAAAGATTTTGCCTTCCTATTTCTTCTGGCGTCATTCGAATAAATGGAATATCATCACTATCTTTAAACGATATGTTCAAGTATATTGCCACCTGTTCGACCAACAGTGGGCGCTTGAAAATAAAAAACTCACCTGAATAATTGTGAGTTTTGATTCAATAATGGTGGACGCTAAGGGACTCGAACCCCTGACCCCTTCCACGTCAAGGAAGTGCTCTCCCAACTGAGCTAAGCGTCCGGCTTGTCTATAATATCATTTTTTTTGAAGCTTGAAAAGACTTCCGAAGAAAAAGATGATTTCTCATCTTAATCCTTCTGTAGTTTAAGTGTTAACTCTTTAATTTTGTCAACTGTATCGGTACTCAGCAAGTGCTCAATCGAACATGCTTCGTCCTCAGCAGTCTCATCCTCAACATCCAAAACATCCATCAAGAACTTCTTCAGGGTCGAATGGTGGTAATAGATTTGCTTCGCTTGTTCTATTCCATACTCTGTCAGGTAGATTTGCCCATAGCGGATCTGGGTAGCCAACCCATTCGCCACCAGTGTATTCACAGCGTGATTTACACTTGGTTTCGCAACTTTCAAATGCTGAGCAACATCTACTGATCGAACCCCATCTCCTTTATCAAGAAGATAGATAGCCTTAAGATAGTCTTCTGTCGAGGGTGTCAAGATATGGTTTGATCCCATCATGAACCTCCTCTTTCGCTACTAACCCTATTATAGTCAAGAACGGGCAGGGAAACAAGAGTTATCCAGCTGCAACACTGAAAACTTTCCACCATTGAAGCAGGATCACCTTCAAGAATTCAGCGTTTCCAAATCTAGTCCAACAGGGCTCCTCATCTTCGTTACATTCGGCTCTACTTGCTGTCATTCCATATAAAAAGGAACCGAAGTTCCTTTAGACAGTTCATTAATCCTGACCGTTCAATTTTAATGCTTTAAACAATTCAACAAGCGGAAGTGGTATCAGAATCAGAATGATCGAGACCATCCAGTGATCAAAATCCAGAACAGCCAGCTGGAAGATATCCCGAACAGGCGGAACAAACAAGACAACAACCATCATCATTGCAGCTGCAACGTTTGCCAGGATAAGAACTTTATTCTTAAACATTGTCTTGAAAACTGATTGATGCGGGGAATGAATATTGAATGAATGGACCAACTGAGACATTGCAAGGACAAAGAATGCCATTGTCTGACCTTGTGGAATAGAAACTGCATTCCCGTTAAAATTCAAGAATTGATTTGAGCCATAATAGAAAGCAAATAGCGTTAATGATGCCACCATAACTCCCTGATAACCGATTCGCCATGTGACATTACGGTTCAAGAGACTGGTGGAACGATCCGGCTTACGATCCATAATGCCTTCTTCTTCAGGATCAACGCCCAATGCCAGAGCCGGCAGGGAATCCGTGACCAGGTTAACCCATAGAATATGAATAGAAAGCAACGGATCACCACGGTTGATCAGTGTTGCCACCAATAACGTCAGCAATTCTCCAACATTACATGAGAGCAGGAAATTCACGGCTTTCATGATATTGTCCTTGATACGGCGGCCTTCACCGACAGCTGTAACAACAGTTGCAAAGTTATCATCTGTCAAGATCATATCTGCAGCACCTTTGGCAACCTCAGTACCGACAATACCCATCGCAGCGCCGATGTCGGCTTTCTTCAAAGCCGGTGCATCATTTACACCATCACCCGTCATCGCAACAATCTCGCCCTGCTTTTTCCAGGCATCAATGATTCGCATTTTATCTTCTGGCGAAACACGTGCATAGACACCGATTTCACGGACGTTGTTATAGAGGTCATCATCGCTCATGGCATCAAGATCACGTCCGGTGACTACACGATAGTTTTCCAGCAAACCGATCTCACGCGCAATGGCTTCCGCGGTCGCTGCATGATCACCCGTAATCATAACTGCACGGATACCTGCTGACTTACAGACGGCAATCGCTTCAATAACTTCAGGACGAGGCGGATCAATCATACCGACCAGACCTAAGAAAACAAGGTTGCTTTCAGCGGAACTATCGCCTTCATCCAGATTCTCCTGAATTGTTTTACGAGCTACAGCCAGAACGCGCAAGGCCTTCTTTGCCATTGTTGCATTCGCATCCTGGATTTTAATGATATCCTCATCTGTAATCGGACGAGGGTTCTTCGGATCATAGCCGATTGCTGTGGTCACTGCAAGAACTTCATCAACACCGCCCTTGGTAAAGACAACAAGTTCACCTTCATAGGCATTAATCGTCGTCATCCTCTTGCGTCCTGAATCAAACGGAACCTCATTCACCCGTTTACTTTCACTGAGAACACTCTGCGTATCAATCCCCAGTTTCGCAGCCCATTCAGACAAAGCGGTTTCTGTGGGATCACCCACCCAAACACCATCCGCCAAACGTGCATCATTGCAAAGCAGCATTGCTTTCGCCAGCGTTAATGATTCAACATCGTGTCCATCATTCCAATAATCGACGACGGTCATCTTATTCTGGGTCAGCGTTCCTGTCTTATCTGAACAGATAACGGTCGCAGACCCTAAGGTTTCAACGGATGATAACGTCCGAATAATCGCATGCTTCTTCGCTAAGCGCTGAACTCCCATTGCGAGCACGACGGTTGAAATCGCCGGCAGCCCTTCTGGAATGACCGCTACCGCTAAAGCAACAGCAGTCAAGAACATATCCAGAATCTCATGGCCGTAAATCAGCCCGATCACAAATACGAAGATACAGGCAAAGATTGCGCCAATACCGAGCTGCTTGCCAAGTTTATCCAGTTTCCGTTGCAACGGCGTGGATGTATCGCCTGAGGATTGAAGCAAAGTTGCGATCTTCCCAACCTCTGTTTTCATCCCGACACTGATAATAACACCGACACCGCGTCCATAAGTCACCATACCCGATGAATAGACCATATTGCGGCGGTCTCCTAGAACATCTTCTTCTTTCCCAACATATTCCGCAGACTTATCAACAGGCACAGATTCTCCCGTCAATGAAGCCTCTTGGACCTTCAGTGAACTGCTGGAAATCAAACGGATATCCGCCGGAACGAGATCCCCCGCTTCCAAAACCACAACATCTTCGACCACTAAATCACGGGAATCGATAATCTGCTCTTTGCCACCCCGGATAACCTTTGCTGTTGGACTGGACATGTCCTGCAATGCTTTCAGTGCAGACTCAGCACGTCCTTCCTGAACCAAGCCGATAACAGCATTCAATATCACAATAGCTAAGATAACCCCGGCTTCCGCCCATTCCGGGCTGTGCCCTTGCAACATCGGAGCAAACGCGGATATCGCCGCCGCAACCATTAAGACAATAATCATTGTATCCTTGAATTGATCAAGCAAACGAAGAATAAAACTCCGCCCCTTGACTTCATCCAGTTTGTTTTGACCGTTGGATTGCCGTGATTGAAGGACTTCCTCCTCGCTTAGACCATTGACAGTATCAAATGATGCAGTGACTTCACTAAGCGGGGCTGAATACCAGTTCTTGTTTTCCATTAAATCTCCTTTTTTGGTGGTCTTTCTGATAGAAACAAAAAGACCCTATCCACTGATAAAGTCTTGAATTTAAGTACAGTCCGGACCTGCGTCGTGTTGACGAACTGGACACCCATTGGGCATCTACTCCCTTTAATAAGTAAAGATTACCAAATTCAAGACCACGTGTCAATCGAATACTGTTCTATTCACTCTCTATTCTACATGATTTCCAAGTCAAACCCAACCCATACGGAAGTCCAGATCAACAAATTTTGAAAGAACACTGAAAAAAGCAACAGGATGCTCCTGTATCCGCTATAATACTACTCATATGAAGAAAGGAAACAACTGCCATTGAGAAAACCATCATTGACCTTGTACTTCTATCTGATTGCGGCAATCCTTATCCTGTTCGGATTAATGCTTTCGCCTGTTCCTGAAATGCCGCATCTGTTCATAACCCTGATAACACATCCTGCTACCCTGATTCTTGATACCATCGAATTAGCCGGAGGCGTCAGTTTCATCAACTCCGGCCTGCTGCTGCTGATTTCAATGGCATTGATGGGAAAACACTACCGTTCCACTTATACAGGCATTGAAGTTGGCGCATTGTTCCTCATGGCTTCATTCGCCTTTATCGGCAAAAACATCATTAATATCTGGCCGATCATTCTCGGCAGTTATCTGTTTGCGAAAGCGAGTCGCATTGCCTTCAGAACCATTATTCCTCAAGCTCTGTTTGCGACATCCCTATGCCCTATTATTACAGACCTCATGATTAACACCTCAACTCATCCTGCCGTTTCTTTATTCGCCGCATTAATCGTAGGAATCATGATCGGATTTCTAACCATCCCGGTTTCCCGCTATACGGCCAAGATTCATCAAGGCTTTTCCTTATATAATGTTGGAATGGCTACCGGCTTGATCGGCACAGTCTATGTTGCATTGTCCAGATCCTTCGGTCATGCCATTGAAACGCAATTGATCTGGGGTGCATCCAGACAGAACTATGTTGTTGCCTTTATTCTTATTCTGGCACTATTGACAGTTGTCTTTGCCTTCTGGTTCAATCCTCCAAAAATGATGGACTTGATGAAACTCAATGCGCTGCCCAACAAAGGAGGAGCAGACTACATCAGCCAAGTGAATACCGGAACTGCATTACTGAACATGGCCATCCTGCTTCTTCTTTCATCGCTTTTTGTAACAGCCGTAGGATCCGTGTTTAATGGAGGCACTCTATGCGGCATACTAACAGTCATGGGTTTTGGCGCGAACGGGAAAAACCCGCGGAATACCTTGCCGATTCTGGTCGGGATCTATCTGGGATCACTGGGTAAAATCTGGGCTATGAATGAACCTAAAATGATCCTGGTCAGTTTATTCGCAACCTCGCTTGCTCCATTTACCCAGCACTTCGGATTCAGTGCCGGCGTAATTTCAGGATTTGTCGTATCTTCCGTTTCAATCAGTATCACGCTGCTTCATTCTGGCGCAAACCTGTATAATACAGGTTTCTCAGCAGGAGTAGTCGCGATTACCTTGCTCCCCATTTTCGAAACCATCCGAGAACTTAAGCATCCTTCAAATAAGAAGATGCGCCATTAGCCCTGACGCTTCGCA
>CALNCD010000191.1 GCA_937874965.1 uncultured Erysipelotrichaceae bacterium
GATGTCTGGGGATCACTGAAGGAGCCATTCCTTATGCTATCAAGGATCCTAAAGCGGTATATCCTGCAACGATTATCGGTAATATTGTCGGTGCGCTTATCGGAGCTTTCGGAAATGTGGCCTGCCCGGTTCCTCACGGTGGATTCATCGTTTTGCCGGTTGTCACCAACAAGATCTGGTTTGTTGTCGCGATTATTGCCGGTGCGATCGTCACCGCAATTATGCTTAAGATTCTTAAAAAAGATGTCGACCAGACTGCAGCAGCATAAGCGTGATAATTTCTATATGAGAAAAGCTTACTGAATAGGATCAGTAAGCTTTTCTTTTGAAATGCACGGACAGGAAACAAATGTATTTTAATTGAACGGGATGTCCTCGGCATTCTTTGTCCATATTCTGCAAATATGCAGCTGTAAGCGTTGACATACGCGTTTGATTTGTGTATATTATGGTTAAGTTGTTACTGAAAAGGCAAAACTAGTTTTTTTGCCTTTTCTTTTTTATGGAGGAACGATGATGATTATTGAAGCAATGTCGCTGGTAGGTGAGCAGACCAAATCCGATGATTTCGATGATTTCTGGAATAGGCAGATTCAACTGGTTCAGGGAAAGGAGCTGAATACACACTTTCAGCCGACAACGTTTTCTGGTCAGAAGGAGAAAGTATTTAAGGTATCGGTCGAGGGATTGGACGGTACGCCGGTAATTGGGTGGTATATTCATCATTCGCCTAAACCGGGAAAAGGGTGCTTGATAACGACTCACGGTTTCAAGAGCAGCAGGAAAAGTCCGAGCCATTATGCCCACTGGACCAGTATCGGATACGATGTGATTGCATTTGATGTCCGTCTTCAATCAGGTGAAACAGGGTTTAACAGCCCGATTTCCGGTCCTTTGATCGGTAATGTCTGTACCCTTAATCTTCTCGATGAAGAGAGCTATTATCTGAAGCATCTCTATACCGATACCATGATGATGATCCGGCTTGGGAAATCCTTAGGTTATTCGACAATCGTTTTAGAGGGAACAAGCCAGGCAGGAGGATTAATGCTCGCAGCAGGCGCGTTGCTTGGTCAAGTAAACTACATTCTGGCGAATGTTCCCAGCTTCAGTGACATGGAAAACCGTGTCAGAAAGGGAACAGGCTCCCTGAAATCCATTCAAACATACTTGTCAATTCACCCGGACCGGGAAAAAGAGGTGATGCGTGTCTTGAGCTATTTTGATCTTAAGAATATGGCTGATCGAATACATGCGCCTGTCTACTGTTCTGTAGGATTGCTGGATCAGACCTGTCCAGCTGAGAATTTCTATCCAGCCTATTCGCGGATTACATCACCGAAACAGCTGGTTTGTTATCCCTATAATGGTCATGAAGGGGGAAGTGATTTGCATAAAGAAAAGGAATTGGCGCTTTTAGCGGCGTTCATTGAACAAATCGGATGAAAGTTATCAAGATCTACAATAATAATATCGTTGCTGCAATCAATGACAACGAAAAAGTTTCATTGGTGACAGGCAAAGGGGTCGGATACCATTCGAAAATCAATCAGCATCTTGAATTAAAGGAAGAATGGAAAGTCTTTGAATTGGTCAATCCCCAGTTTGATGAGTATCATAACCTTGTTGACAGCATCAATATCGAAGCGTTCAGTATTTCACAGCAAATCTATGATATTGCCTGTGATCATCTCAATTATGAAATCAACAAGCTCCTGGTTGTCGTGCTGGCAGACCATATCAGCTTCAAAATTGAACTCTTGAAAAACAAGGTCAGAGTTCCTAATCTGCTTACGGCTGAGATACGGACTTTCTATCCGAATGAATTCTGCGTGGGTGAAATTGCAGTGGGCTTGATCAACAAGGCTTTCAATACAGATCTAGACAGTGACGAGTCATCCTACATTGCCATGCATATTCTGAATATGATGGTCGGTGCTCAGGAAAACAGTGTCTTTAGTATCACCGAATTCATTAAGGTCATGCTTGAACTTGTCAAAGCAGATTTCTCAGTAGATTTGGAGACGACTGCCTGGATTTTTGAGCGCTTGATGATTCATATCAAGTATTTGGGGCAACGTCTCAGCAGTCCTAAAGCGCCGAAGGATTATGAGATTGATACTGATATTCTCAAACTGAATGAAACACAGCAACTTCAATTTGATCAGTTTTGCAATCATGCTGATTTAATCGCTTCACGGCTGTTCAAACGGAGTTTATCCGCAAGTGAGAAGCTTTATCTCAGTATTCATGTCTTACGTATACTAAACTATATAGGAGATTAAGATGAAAAAAATATGGAATTCAATTTCTAAACAACTCTCATTGCTCGGAAAAACCATGATGGTTCCGATTGCAATTATTCCGATTACCGCGATTATCGGTAATCTGTTCTCGGCGAATATGCTGAATGTTCCTGTCATCGCAAATGCGAGTTCAGTCATCATTGCCAATCTTGATCTGATCTTTGCGATTGCTGCTGCGGTAGCCTATTCACATTCAAAGGATAAGACCTATGTGATGTTTGCTTCGGCCATTTCCTTTCTTGTGCTGAAATCCAATTTGACAATGCTGAATGATACCATAAAAATGGGAGTATTCGGTGGAATTATCTTCGGAGCAATGGTGGCGGTTTTGTATAATTACTCCAGGCAATGGAAGGTTCCTTCTTTCTTTTCGTTCTTTGGCGGAGAGAAGATGGTCATCCCCTTATCCCCGATACTGGCCATTATCATGGCATACATCTTTGCTTATGTCTGGATCTATCCGCAGAACTGGCTGGGGACCTTAAGCATGTGGATCGCAAGTCTGGGTGTACTCGGTGTATTCTTGTTCTTGTTTCTCCAACGGATCCTTATTCCGTTCGGTCTCCATCATGTTCTGAATGCCTACTTTCTCTTTGAACTAGGCAGCTATACGACTGCAACAGGGGAGGTCGTCAAAGGGCTGACACCACGCTTCCTGGCTGGGGATGTTACAGCAGGAATCTACGGTCCAGGAGTTTATATTGCCTTCTTCTTCGGAATCCCGGCAATTGCTCTGGCTATTTACCATACCGCCAACCTGTCTGAAAAGAAGAAAGTCGAGGGATTGATGCTGTCAGGATCATTGACGTCTATTATCGGAGGGATAACCGAACCGATTGAGTTTACCTTTATGTTTGCTTCTCCGAAACTGTACCTGGTCCATGCGTTCTATACCGGTCTTGCCGGTGTCCTGACTGCATTGCTGGGTGTGAGCCATGGGGGAGGCAAGAATATTGTTCAATTCCTGCTTCTGTATAACTTGAGTGAGAGAGCCTGGTTAATTTTGCCGATCGGTCTGGTCTTCGGCGTTCTGTATTATTTTACGTTCAAGTTCATTATCATAAAGGATAATGTCGCAACACCAGGACGTCAACCTGAACTTTCCTTTGATGAGACAGTGTCTGAGGAAGAGAAAGAACTTCATCTGAGTCACAGTAATTATTACTATATGGCAAAGAAAATTCTGCAGTTTGTTGGTGGCAAAGACAATGTTTCTGCTTACAGCAACTGTATGACACGTTTAAGGATCAGTGTTAAAGATCTCGCTAAAGTGGATGAGGAATCGATCCGAAAGACAGGTGCATTGGCTGTGGTAAAGCTGAATGAAACAGACGTGCAGATTGTTATCGGAACTGAAGTGTATCAGGTCTATGAAAATTTTGATGTTATCTATAAAGGATAGATAAGGGTGCGTTCTTCGCATCCTTTTTTTCGGAGTTATCAGGGAATAGATTGCCCGGTTTTAGTATGGTTATTTTTTCACAACTTTTATCGAAGTGTTAGTTGCACCGAACTTTAGGAACAATGCTATGATGGTTTTGCACGAAGGGGGGATTATGATGAGCAACATGGTAAATCATCCGTCAGCGGATGAATCTGTTATCCGTTTTATGAACATCAGCAAGTCCTTTGGCAAAGGACGTGATCGGCTTTCTGTTCTCCGTCAGGTATCTTTTGAGGTTGTTCCTCACGAAATCATGGGTATCGTCGGGGAAAGCGGTGCTGGCAAATCAACGCTCTTGTCCCTTATCAATGGTATGGAAGTTCCGGATGAAGGTGAAATTCTGATTCATGGCCGATCGTCGTCGGGACTAAGCAATCAGCGCTTAAGAGAACTTCGCCAGAATAGCGCCATGATTTTCCAGGAGTATAATCTGTTGCGCAATAAATCGGTTTTTGACAATGTTGCCTTGTCCTTGAGGTTGAGAAAGACACGTGCAGATTCAAAAGTCATGGATGCTCTTCGCTTTGTTGGCTTGGACCATAAAGGCAAGGCGCAGATCAAGACCTTGAGCGGAGGAGAAAAGCAGCGTGTTGCGATTGCCAGAGCACTGGTCACACAGCCTGCTATTCTGCTGGCAGACGAGCCGACTTCTTCGTTGGATCCTGGGATGACCCGTGAGATTATTGATTTATTGAAACAGATCAACTCTGTTTTTCATACAACGATTATTCTGGTTTCCCATGACTTAGAGGTGATCAAGGCATTATGCCAACGGGCGATTATTCTTCGTGATGGTGAAGTTTTTGATACAATCGCGGTTCAAGAACCTGCGGCGCAGTGGCAATATCCGGATTATGCAGAGCAGGCAAGAATGGTATTGAGCCGATGAGTACGCTCTTGAAAACCTATGGACCAATGATTTTAAAAGCACTCCTGGAAACAGGCTGGATGTTGCTTATTTCGGGGGCGGCAGCGCTTATAGTGGGCCTGCCTTTGGGTACCTTGATCTATCTGAATCGCGGGCGAAAGACAATAAAACAACGGGTGCTACTGACTATTCTGAATGGGTATGTGAATATTGTGCGGTCCTTTCCCTTTATTCTTTTCATTGTAGCAATGATTCCGTTGACCCGTTGGGTTGTTGGTACTTCCTTTGGAACCCTTGCGGGATCCTTTCCCCTGGCGTTTATCGGTGTTGCCTTGTATGCACGTCTTTGCGAACAAGCATTGCTTGAGGTTCCGCAAGGCATCAATAAGAGTGCAACCGCCATGGGAGCAACTTCGCTTCAGCATATCCGCTATTTTCTCTATCCAGAGGCCCGGTCTGGATTGGTGCTTGGATTGACGTCAACGCTGATCAGCCTTATTTCTTATTCAACGATCATGGGTGTGATCGGGGGTGGCGGAATCGGTGATTTCGCTATGAAGTACGGGTATCAGCTCTACCAGTATGATGTGATGTATTTAACCATTGTTTTAATGATTGTCCTGGTTCAGCTTATTCAGTGGGGCGGTTCTTACATTGCACGAATAATCGATTATCGATAGGAGGAAAAGAAATGAATCAGAAGTTTAGATTAGGGTTGGTTTTATTAGTATTGCTTAGCGGTTGCAAGAGTGCAGACCAGAAAACAGATACCGTTATTAAAGTGGCTTCACATACCGAACCGATGACGACACTGGTCAATTTGGCCAAAGAAGAAGTGAAGGCATCGGGCTATACTATCGAACTGGTCAGTGTCAGTGATAATGTCCAAGCCAATGCCATCTTGAATCAGAAAGAAGTCGATGCCAACTTTTTCCAGCACCAGCCTTATATGAAGCAATATAACGCGGCAAACAAGGGCACGCTCAAAGCAGTTCAGCCTATCTATGATGCATTGGTGGGCTTCTACTCAAAGACCTATTCATCGATGGAGCAGCTTCCGGACCATGCTACGATTGCCATTCCTAACGACAAGGCCAATGAGGGTCGTGCGTTGGCAATCCTGAATGCGAATGGGCTGATTACCTTGAAAGCGGATGCCGGTTATCAAGGAACCATTGATGATATTATCGATAATCCGCATGGGTATCAGTTTATGAGTGTTGATCCGTTGAATCTGGTCTATGCTTATGATGAGGCAGACTTGGTCTTCAATTATCCTACCTATATGAAACCTATCGGACTTACACCGAAGCAAGATGCCTTGCTGCTGGAAAAATCCGACGGCTACTTTGCAATCAGTGTGGTTGCTCGTGAAGATAATGCAGATTCTGAAAAGATCAAAGCGTTAGTCAAGGCGATGACATCGGATGCTGTGAAGAACTATATTACAGAGAAACTGGGGGAAAGTGTTGTTTCAATGATTTAAGAAAATACATCATCGATGTATTTTTTTATTTTTATCAAACACTGATAATATATTGACAATATTGTGTGATACACAGTATAATGCTTTTGAGGTGAAGCTATGTCAGATCAGGATCTTCAACAATCGTATAGTACGGAATTACGGCGTGGTTCATTGGCCATCGCAGTGCTGGGCTGTTTACGTGAGAGTTACTATGGGTATTCTCTTTTGCAGAAACTAGAATCGGTGGGGTTGCCAATTGAGGCAAATACGCTCTATCCGCTGTTAAGGCGCCTGGAAACCCAAGGCTTGCTTACCAGCGATTGGGATACCAGTCAAAACCGTCCACGCAAATACTACTTGATCAGTGAGAAGGGAATACGTGTGTACGACAATCTCTGCCACGAGTGGGAACGAATGCAGGAAAGCCTGGATCTAATCCGGAAGGAGAACAAAGAATGAACAATACAGTCGAACGCTATATCTATGATGTCGTCAGACGCTTGCCCGAGTCAGAACGCTCTGACGTTGAAAGTGAACTCAAAGCCAATATCTATGATATGCTCTCTGATGAACCGACGGAAGCTGAAATTGAGTCAGTTCTTCAAAAACTGGGACGTCCCTCAGTTCTGGCTGAAGAGTATCGTCTGCACAAACGGTATTTGATCGCTCCGGCCGTTTTTGAGACCTACCTGCAGACGTTGAAGCTGGTTTTGCCGATTGTTGGATTGGTGATGTTTATAGTGGGGTTAGGGATCGGTATTTTCAATTCAGCCTTTGTCTTGAATCAGACCCACCAGTATGCGGAGCTTTTCAGCTCAATGTTCGCTTCAGCTTTTGGATTGGCTCTTTCCGGTCTATTCCAGGCAGTTGTCTGGATAACCATCGGATTTGCGGTTTATGATTATGCCCGAAGCAGAGATGGAAAACAGCAGAAACCCTGGACTACTCAGAACCTTCCCGAACTACCTGTCGCAAAGCAGAAGCGTATTTCTGTTTCTGAGACCATTGCGGAAATCATTATGACGGTGTTCTTCACAGCATTGCTGATAATGATCTGGAAGGGAATCATTCCTGCTTTCTTCAGTGTTTCAATGAACAATGTGACTATAACTGCTCTGTTTACATCTGGATTTGCGGACTATGCCATGCCTTTTATAATTATTGCGGCAGCGGTAAGTCTTCTGGAATGTGTCATAAAGCTTGTGGTCAGAAGCTGGAGTGTTGTCGTGTTTGCAACCGTCTGTAGTGTGAATGTCGTTTCCGTTGTTCTCCTGGCGGTTCTCTTGAATTACCCGAATTACTTTACTTCGGAGTTTATTCAAGTGATCCAGAGTCTTGAGCTTGGCCGCTTTGATTTCGTTGGTTTTCTTGCCGATGGCGGTCAACAGACAGTGGCTGTAGTCATGATTGCGCTGATGAGCATCGTAAGTGTTGTCACGATTCTCGTTGCTGCCTATAGAACATTCTGGAAAGGCCATACATTCCGTGAATCAATCGTGACACGGTTCGACGACTGAGACTCCTGTTTACAGGAACTTCTGTTTCAGAGTTAAAATACCGAGCCATCGGTATTTTTTTAGTGGTATACTAGTAGCGTTCAGCGAAGGAGTATTTATATGTCAATTATAGACCATCATCATTTTCCGAAGAACTGCCGTATTCTAGTAACCAGCGATATCCATGGAAATCTTGAAGGGTTCAAAGCGCTGCTTGAACAGGTGAAGTATCAAGCAGATACTGATTATCTGGTCATCGTCGGGGATCTTTGCGAAAAAGGCTGCGATTCTGCCGGCCTGGTCCGTTTTGTGCGTGAACTTCAGGATAAGCATAGTGACCTGGTCTGGGTAATACGTGGCAATTGTGATGAAGTCTATCAATCGGTGCTTGAGGATGATCCGGACATTGTTTCTTATCTGATTCATCGTGAGCATTCGCTTCTTAATGAGTGGCTTAGCGAGGTTGGCTATCAGGTGAGGCCTGAGTCGACAGTTGCGGAAATCCAGCAGCACATTCTACAGAGCCATCATGAGCGGGATATTGAATTTCTCCTGAACTTACCGCATGTCATTGAAACAGAATCATTTATTTTTGTTCATGCCGGACTCGAGGATCGTCAGGATTGGGAAAACAGCAGTGCGGAAACATTGCTTTCAATGCCGCGTTTCTATGATCAAACGCATCAAGCATCCCAGATCGTTGTCGTTGGTCATTATCCAGTCTCAGCATATCAGGTCAAAAACCGCTTATCCTTCAACCCGATTCTCGATCAGGAAAAACGTATTTTTTCGATTGATGGGGGAAATGTCATTAAGCAGTCCGGACAGCTGAATGTCTTGATTATTCAGAAAGAGAATGAGCATTTTCTGTATACCAGCGATTATGTGAAATGCCGGAAACAAGTGGTGGCCGTATCTTCTTATGCGGCTACGGATTCTGATGTAGGCCAAGTTACATGGCCAGAGTATGATGTGGTCATACATGAGCAGGGAGAGGATTTCTCGCAGTGCACCCTGATGAGCGGCAAGACCGTTTGGATCAAGAATGAAATGATTGATTTCGAAACTAAGGCGTGTATGACAGATACGACATCTTTCCGTTTTTCGTATCAGCCAGGTGATTGCTTTGAGCTTATTCGGGATGATACCTCAACGTATTGGCTCGTGAAATCAGCGGGAGTTTTAGGATGGATCAGGGCTTCTGATGTTGTTCTCGTCGAAAAGAAACAGCTTCTGGTGTGATGCTATTTTTTTGTCGGCAGAGAAGAAGCATTGGGGTTTACGAGTGGCCGTGAGTATGGTACGATACGCACTCATAGGAGAAAAAAATGACAACCTTACTCAAACAGCCCTGGCTCAAAAATACCGTCCTGTTTCTAAGCGGTCAGACCATTTCATTGTTTGGCTCATCGATTGTTCAATACGCCATCATGTGGCATATCACACGAACCACTGATTCTGGATTGATCGTCGGGTTATCCATGATTGTTGGTTTCTTGCCTCAGGTGCTTGTCGGATTGTTCGGAGGTGTGCTTGCCGATCGGTTTCCCCGAAAGCGTCTTATCCTGATTGCGGATATCGCCATTGCCGGTGCAACATTGATTCTGGCATTGATTATGACCAGCGGCTATTTCAATCTTGCCTTTATCTTGCTGATTTCCTTTATCCGTTCGGTCGGTGCCGGGATTCAATCGCCTGCAGTGAGTGCGATTATTCCTCAGATTGTTCCTCAGGACAAACTCATGCGGGTAAATGGTGTCTATGGCAGTGTCAGTTCGCTCATCAGTCTCTGTGCACCGATTGTCGCTGCATTCTTATTAGCAAACAGCGAGTTCTACATTCTTTTATTTCTGGATGTATTGACGGCAATTATCGGCGTTTCGCTGCTGCTGATGGTTCAGGTAGAGATGCATGAGCTCACCAGTACGGAATTGAATGTCAGGGAAGATTTGATGTCCGGAATTCATTATGTCAGGGATTCATTGTTCCTGAAACGGCTGATGGGCTACTACGTCATTATGTTTCTATTGATTATCCCGACCACAATGCTGAATGTATTGCTGGTCACCCGCTCTTTCTCTGATGCTTATAATTACTTAATGGCAAACGAAGTCGCATTTTTCGTCGGAGCTACTTTAGGAGGCATTGTGATTGCAGCCTGGGGTGGTTTCAAGAATCGCTTGACGACATTTAATTCAGGATTACTGGTATTTGCCTTGACGAGCATTGGCCTGGCAATTGCTGCTTTGCTGGGGTATTTCCCGCTTTATCTTGCGATCATGCTCATCTGCGGATTAACGATGGGTGCATTCAATTCACC
>CALNCD010000192.1 GCA_937874965.1 uncultured Erysipelotrichaceae bacterium
ATCACCGACGATCATCGGTGCAATGATATTGCCATCAATTTGTTGAATGACCAGGATCATAATCAGGAAGATCAAGGCTTGAATCGGATTCACAATCAGAATCAGAATACCGCAAGGAATTGCCCCGATAAATGGCCCAAAGAACGGAATCATGTTTGTGATCGCAATAATAAAGGCAATCAGTAACGGATATGGAAGTCCAAGAATCATCATACCGATAAAAGTAACGACACCTACCAGTAATGCATCGGTAAGCTGGCCGATCATATAGCGTCTGAATATTGTCGAGATATCCCCGATCGTACTCAGCACATTGCTTGCGATAGTCTTCGGTAAAGTGAAGAACAGGAATTTGCGGGCTTCAACTCGGAGTTGCTGATGCTCACTGAGCAGCACCATCAGAAAACTGATCGTAATCAAGGCATTGACTAGAAACGGGAGACTACCGCCCAATACGCCAAGCAGGATGTCCTTGATGGATTCCAAAAAGGTCTTGATGTAAGGAACAGCACTGTTCAGCAGATTAGTCAGGCTGCTGAGAAGTTCTTCAGAACTGATGTAATTCGATAGAAATGCACTGACTTGCTGGAAGTAAGTCGGTAACTGGGTTACCAGGATTTCAATGGAACTGATGAGTTGAGGAACAAAGAGAAAGAAAAACAGGAAGATAAGCAGCACGACAAGTATGCAGGTTAAGAACGTTGCTGATTTATTGCGCAATCTCAAGCTTAACTGTTTCGGGAAAATCCTGAAAATCAATGTCTTCAGGGGAAGCAAGACGAAGTACAGGGCAAACGCGATAAAAAACGGAATAAGAAGCGAAACGATCCAGAAGAAGAGATTACGAACGGCATCCAGATTCTTCAAGACCAGGAAAAAGATGACCAAAGCACCAAAACCGAGAACATTCACCAGTAAATCACGACGGTTTACATCAATCTTTATAGACTTCATTCAGGATATCCTCCTTTTCATTCAGTGTCGTATTGACGCCCTTTGCAATAACCTCATAGATAACCGCAAAGAGCGGCACAAACCAGAACATGCCGATCACACCGAACAGACCGCCGCCGATAACAATCGCAATCAGTATCCAGAAAGAAGGAATTCCCAACCCGTCTTTGAAAAGCCGCGGGGAAAGAAAACTGTGCGCAAGCTGCTGGAGGATCAGGATCATTACCGCAAAGATAAGCGCATGAAGCGGATTGACAATCAGCAAGAGGAAAGCGGAAGGAATGCCTCCTAAATAGGGACCGAATATCGGAATCATATTGGTAATTGCCAGAATAACGCAAATTATTCCAGCATACTCAATATTCAGCAGACTCATGAGCCCGAAGGACACAATAGCAAGTATACACGATTCAATGGCCTGTGTAATAATGAACCGATTAAAGGTTGAAGTGCCCATATGGACCAGATTGACTAATTCGTCAGCGATTCCTTGAGGAAACAGCGCATAGTTGACACGTTTCACCTGTCTCGAGAAACGTTCCCGGTCAATCAGGAGATAGACCGAAATGATAAAGGCAATCACCAGATTCATCAATGAGCTGACAAAACTGATGGAGGCATTGATGAGAACGGGAAGATTATCTTTGAAGTAATTGCTGAAATAGGTGTATATTTCATCAAGGGCAGAGGTAATGATGACTGAGAACTCATCAGAAACATGCCACCGTTCATTCCAATGGTTCAATAATTCAGTGAATGTTTTGATATACCCATCAAAATGTGCGGAAAACTCCCGGATCGAAACGACAAGGCTGGGAATCCCGATAATGAGAAACACGCCGACTACCAATAATGCAGAAAGCATGGATAGCACCACTGAAATCATGCGCTTCAATCCGAATTTCAGTTTGGTTCTGGACAATAGCCGTCCTTCGATAAACCGGCTGAGCGGTGTGAGAACAAAGGCCAGAGCAAACCCTAGAATGAATGGCATAATCATGTCAATGATTCCTGAAATCAGCGAGAACAGTCCGCCGAGATTGGTTAAAGCAAAATACAGAACAATTACCAGGCATCCCGAAAAAATAATCGTCCATATTTTCTTTTGCTGCGAGTCATCTATTTTAAACTTCATAAGTCCCCTCCATCGCTAGAATCTGCTTTTTAAGATCAAAGTAGTTGGTGCTCATCTCTAAACGCAGCTGGTTTTCCCGGAAATCAAACCCGAAACTCCCGCGGCTGATCATCACAATCGGCGGCATCTGGATACGCTTGAAAACGGCATTCTGCATCGTCCTTAATACCCATTCCAAATCATCGACAAACGCTTTTGGTGTCAACTGATAGAAATGGATCCAGCGGCCATACTCTGAACGAAGCAGACGTCCATCCAGATAATCCTGCATTAAGGATTCGATCGAATATCCAGGATACTCCAGAATCCGGTTGATCAAGAGGTCATGATAGCCCCACTTCATCGGATCAACCTGCAATGACTTCAATTCAGCGCTTGGTGCAACCTGCCATTGAATTCCTTCATCACTCACTGTTGCCAGCAAATTCTCAGGAATAAGCGGAACTTCATACCGTGCATTGATCATGCGGGCCAGATCAACCACCTGAAGTTTTGTACAATCACCCAGTACTGACAGCGCTCCAATAGTATCCCCATAAAGCGTAGCATACCCAAGCGCTGTTTCAATCTTATTCGCATTGTTGATAATAACACCTTTGACACTGGATGCGATCGAGCTGAGCAGATGACCGCGCAGACGCGCCTGAATATTCTCCTGCGTTAAGCTATCCGGTTCTTCAATGCCATAGGCAGCCAATGTCGAATGGGTACTATCGACCAAGGCTTCAATTGACCCTTGACGATAGGCAATCTTAAGCTGAGCAGCCAGCCGAGCAGCATTATCAATAGTGGTTGAGCTGTTGTGATGGGTAGCCATATTGACACCAAGGACACGCTCGCTGCCAAGCGCAAGGACCAACAGCGCCGCATTAACACTGCTGTCCAATCCACCTGATAACCCGATCACCCACGTCGGCTTAAACGGAAACAATTCATCATCGACATAACGAACGGCATGAATCAAAGCATCAAGAAGTTTCGATGAAGTCGTAGCCTCCATCTTTGAGGTTGAAAAACAGTAACAAGCCGCTTCAAAATCCTGTGGCGCCTGGTCGTCAATTTCCCCGTTTGACTGATACAGGGTACTTCCGCCATCAAACATTAAAATATTTTTCCCGTTATTCTGCATTCCGGCACAATTACAATAAAGATAAGGCGGAATACTGCCCAGCACCTGAGCATGATACTTGATCCGTTTATGTCTCGATTTTTCCTTGTTCAGCGTCCATGGCGAACTGGATAGATTCACAATAAAATCAGCACCCTTCTGCCGGGAAACGGCCATAGGCGAAATCTGGTAGTCTTCACTCCAGAGATCTTCACACAAGTGAATGCCTAGCCGAAGAGTTCCGGTAGGCAGATGCACACTGAAAGGTTCAAGAAAAGCCATCGTTTCACTACCGGTAGCCCTATAGTAATCCTGAGCTGACATGAAGTAGCGTTCATCATCAAAAACACGGTATTCCGGCAGCAAGTGCTTGATATAACGTCCAGGTTCAAATCCGCTGGCACGCTCCAGCCATTCACCGTTATAGGCAGCCAATGCACTGTTGAAACGCACTGGACGGCCATCGTGACCGACTAACCCAGACTGAGAGGTCATATTTCCCCAAATGACAATTATGTCCTGAGAATAACTGCGGATCTCATCATTGAAAGATTCTAGAAACGCCATATACTCGGTGTCGTTATAACGATCAGCAAGGAAATACCCCCCCACACACATCTCTGGAAAAACAATGCAATCAGCTGACGAGCGCACCTGATCAATCATTGCTTTCATTGCTGCGATATTCACCCGAGGCTGTCCGGCAATAACACGCAACTGTCCTGCGACTATTTTCATGATGATTCTCCCTTCCTTCGGTTGAGTTCGTAGAGAAAGACACTGCTGGCATTGACTGCGGTTAATGATACCCGCGAGCGGCTGTTGGGATAAGCAATCATCACTGAATGAGCACACTGATCCAAAACAGCTTTGGACAAGCCGCGCATTTCACCACCGATACAGATGCAGCATGGAACATCCAAGACATCCTGGCCAAGAACCAGGGAATCTTCGAAACGAGCAGCGCTGTAGAGGGTCACCTGCTGAGACTTCAAGAACCCAAGGTCACTTGCTAAAGCTGCACTGGAAACAATTGCCAACCGCTCGCTAGCTCCTGCACTGGCCTTCACGACTGTCGCTTCGCTATCCTTGAAATGATAATCATCGCAGAGAATGAGATTTACACCAAAGGCATACGCATTCCGACAGATCTGCCCGAAATTGAAGGGATCATTAATACCTTCCAGACACAAGACAATCGGACTGGAACGGATCACTTGCGCAGTAAGCGGATCTGAATGACGATAACCGCACTCCAGCAGAATTGAACCATGGGTCTTCCCAACGGCCAATGCATCGCATTCAGCGCGTGAAACAAACTCGACCGGACAATTCACTGATTCTGCCAAAGATTCGATATAACGAACATCCCGGCCTTTTTTCTGGGTGCCGATAATCAGCCGGATACAATCACGACGCTTTGATTCAAGCACTGCCTTGACACTGAGTGCACCTTCAATAATCATCCTCTTACCCGCCTTAGAAATGCTTCATTGACAATGGGCTGTTCGCATTTTACACGAACAATCTCCATTGGCTTATAGACACGATCCACTTCCCCATCCAGACTATCAATCAAGGATTCAACTTCAAAGCGCCGGTAAGCACGGGAAGGTTCAAGGACTTCAAGACAATCCCTGATGCTAAAGTGATTGCGGACTTCGACCAAGACATAGCCTTGCTCATACCCCTTCACAACCCCGACAAAATCCTGATTGACAACTGCTCCATTCACACCATAGAGAT
>CALNCD010000193.1 GCA_937874965.1 uncultured Erysipelotrichaceae bacterium
CTGGCATTTCAAATCTCTTGTCCGCTTCACGATTTCAGGATCATCCAGATTACGCAAAAACACATCCGAAGCATCCATCTTCTGAAAAATACGCAGTTTCGCATCGTAATAATCCTCAACTGAATTAAAGTAGTCCAAATGATCAGGTGTCAAATTCATAATCGTCGCTGCTTTTGGCTTGAACTCATCACAGCCGATCAACTGAAAAGCGGCGATTTCTAAAGCAACATGATGACTCTCCTCTTCATGGCCATCCACGATTTCACTTAATGCCAAACCGATGTTTCCTGCATAGGCAGCATCTTCAAACTGGCTCTTCAGCAATTCATATAATAATGTAGTTGTGGTTGTTTTGCCGTTTGTTCCCGTGATTGCTCCATACGAGAAATGCTTTGCAAAACGGGAGGCAATCTCAATTTCATTGTAGATAAACTGTTTTTCGGAAAATTTCTGGACAAGGGGATGACGCATCGGAATTCCGGGATTCTTAACCACTAGATCAAAATGCTCATCACCGAGTGTCAAGGGAGTTCCTTGTTCAAAGACACGAATTCCCAATCCTTCCAGATCCGAACGGTTCAGAATAAGATTCTGGTCACATAAGGTGACCTCATAACCATGATGCGCTAAAAGCTTGGAAACTGCAGTTCCGCTGCGCGCTGCGCCGATAACTAATGCATTCATGCCATCACTCCAATCAGTAATCCGATAATCATACATGTAAAGCCAAGCAACCAGAAGAAGGTTACAACATTCTTTTCCTTCCAGCCATTAAGCACAAACGTGTAATGAATCGGTGTATACTTAAATACTTTTTTCTTGAACAGGCGAACACTGGTCTGCTGAATAAGAACACAGACTGTTTCAAAGACGAAGACTCCGCCAATCAGAATCAACAGGATTTCTTTCTTTAAAACCAGGGATAGCGCTGCAAGACCGCCGCCCAACGCCAGAGACCCTGTATCTCCCATGATAATCCGCGCAGGAAACAGATTATAGACCAAATAGCCGATCAATGATCCGATAATGGAGCTGACAAAAATCATGATGGCAAACTCTCCGCGCATATAGGCAAATACCAGATAGGGAAAATATGCCAGTACACTTGTCCCGCCTGCCAAACCATCCATGCCATCGGTTAAATTCACCGCATTGGATGATCCTGCAAACATGAACAACACCAGAACAGCATAAAGAATCCCTAGCTCCAATGTGATATCAAACGGAAGAATCAAGGTGCTCTTTGCGTATGACGTGTACATCCAGTAAAAAACAACAGCTAGAAAAACCTGCATCAAAAATTTATGCAAAGGCTTGAGGCCATCGTTTTTCTTTTCAATGATAATCTTGAGATCATCAATAAAACCGATAAGCCCATACCCGAAATACGCCAGAAGCACTAAGATATATCCTTTATTATCCAGCGAAGAAAAATTGAATGCAACACTGACTACAATTGGAATGATAACGAAAAACAAACCGCCCATCGTAGGAACGACCGCTTTTTCCTTATATTCGTCCAATGCATACTCACTGACACGCTGTCCCATTTTGAGCCGTTTCAACAACGGAATGAAACGCGGAATCAGAAGAGCTGTGCAAGCGAATGAGACTAAAGCGGCTAGCAGACTTAAAACGATTGAATTCATATTCTTCTCCCTTACGTTTGTTAATTATAGTGCAATCTTCATCAATTGTCACGATTATTTCAATGTGATCGTGACAACCGCGGTTCCATCGTATAGGCTTCCCTTGACGATGGACTGACTTTGCACAAACCCTGTTCCCACCAAATTGACCTGCATCCCCGTCAATTCCGCAAATGCCTGAACATCTTTGTAACTATAACCCGTAAAATCAGGAACCACCAATTCTTCTTTCGACGTCAGAATAAAGACACGGGCTGACGAAAGAACTTGCGAACCCGCTTTCGGATACTGATCCAGTACCTGCTTGCCCGCCCCGATGTACATGACATTTGTGAATACGCCGTTCATTGCACTCTTGGCATCAATAACGCTCTGATTAATGAAGTGACCCATCGTCTGTTCACTTACAGGCGTCTTATCATCACCGGTCTTCTGATCAATCATTCCATAGGCAACTGCCACCTTGCGCATCAATTCCTTGACCTTATCCGCATTGGTATTCATGTTGTAATTGCTTTTGGCCTTAAACGCATAATATATCATCACCTGCGGATCATTCGCAGGCATTCCGACCGCAACCGAATAAATAAAGGTATCACTGCTGTATGTCCCATCAATAACGATCTGAGCAGTTCCAGTCTTGGCGATAATGTCAACATCATCAATGAGGTAACGCTGGGCTGTCCCATCGCTGTCATTGGCAACGCGATACATCAATGCTTGCATTTGAGCTGCTGTACTTGCTGATATCGGATTAGCGACCACCGTCGTTTTTCCTGTATAGAGGGCTTCACCTGTTTTTGAATTTGTAATCTTATCGACAAAGTAAGGCTTGACCATCGTGCCATCCGAGAAAATCGCAGAATAGGCTTGAAGCATCTGCAACATCGTTACTGTAATACCTTGTCCGTACCCAACTGAGATTTCATCACGGATCGACTGATCAGCAATAATGGTATTTTCTTCAGGAAGCTTTTCAGCGGTATTCACATTCTTCAAGAAGCCGAAACGATCAATGTACTCTCTCCAGGTTGAATACGGCAATTCTGAAACCATAATATCAGCAATCGCGACGTTTGAAGAGTAGACAAAACCCTTGTCGTAATCAATGGTCCCGTAATTCACATACCCGGCATTGGTAATCGGAGGAAGCCCATCGTAGGACACGGATTGGGCCCGATAAGGCTTTCCGTTATCGTCAACACCGATATAGTACTTGTCGGCAACCAGTGTTTTCTTACCATTGTAATGGCCAGAGTCAATAGCGGCTGCATACGTGAAGGTCTTCATCGTAGATCCTGGTTCATAGGACCATTGTGATCCGATATTCTGGTAGGATTGAATAGAACTCATGTCATTGGGGTCAAAACTGGGAGTTTGCCCCCATGCGATAACTTTTCCGGTATCCACTTCCATCACTGATCCCCAAACAGCTTCGGCACCAATATCCGTGACATAACCCTTCATGGTCTTTTCAAGCGTCTCCTGAATACTCTTATCCAAGGTCAAGGTCACATTGTTTCCATTGACGGCATCTTGCTTATCCACCTGAATCTGCGGTAATTGAAGTCCGTTGGTTGCGGCTTGATACTGGATGTAACCGTTCTTTCCGCTTAATTCAGTGTTGTACATTGCCTCTAAGCCGAATGAGCCCTGCATAAGCTGTGTTTCTTCATCATATTGCGCAACACCGATCAGATGGGAAGCGAATTCCCCGTTGGGATAATTACGGCGAATAATCTCATCAAACCCTAATCCCTTTATTTTGAGGGCATCAATGGCATTCTTCTGATCAAGAGTCAAGTATTTCCCCGGCGTCCCAAAATAGACCTGGTATAAGTTTTCAGTATTCAAGGTCGCAAGAATCTGTTCCACACTAAGTCCAGTTAAAAAGGGCTGAAGTGCTTCAGCTGTTTTCTGTTTATCGGCAACATAATCATTGTTTCCTGTATTGGTAATAACGGCATAAAGCGTATACGCATTGACATCCTGAGCAATGATATTGTTATTGCGATCGTAGATTGCACCGCGATTCGATTGTACTTCTTTGCGTTTAAGCAGGTATTCGTTACTAATTTCCTTTAAGTCTGTATTTGAGGTTAAGTGCACTCCGGCAACTGAAACCATATAGACACTGGCACTAAGGACAGCCAGGATGACGGAGAATACAAGCATGATAGCAAGAAGCGTTCTATTTGGTCTAGAACGCATAGGTTACTCCCCTTTCGTAATCTGGGTGATATTGGAATAGCTCTTCAAGTCAACCCTGCTTGATCTGCGTTATAATAAGCTCTT